>NZ_JAXMNS010000327.1:0-4444 GCF_034670285.1 Nocardioides sp.
GGCACGCGACCTCCTCGGCGTGCTCGGCCAGGGCATCGGCCGCGACGTCGTGCTCGGAGGCCGCGGCACGTAGGTGCAGGGCCCGCTCGACGATCCGCGCGCGCATGGTGGTCGCCGCCCGACCGGTCCAGGCCAGGTCGTCGAGCTGGGCCACGAGGTGGTCGGCCATGGCGCGGACGTCGAGCGCCTGCTCGCGCAGGTCGTGCACTCTCGCGCGCAGGACGGTTGGATCGCCGTACATGAAAGGACCTCCCCAATGTCTGGTCGCCGTCCCTCGGTCCCTTCCCCGCTTCTGTCGCCGCGAAACGCGCGGCACGGCAAGATGGGGCGCAGGAACAGCACACGACAGGGTGGTCGCATGGGGCGCAACAGGTTCAGGGCAGGTCTACGGGCCGGTCTCACGGGAGTACTCACCGCTGGAGTGGTGGCGGGGCTCGGTGGCTTCGCCCCCGGCGCCGGCGCGGCACAGGCGTCGTACGACGGCGCAGCGCGCGGATCGCTGGTCGTGAGCAGCCCGGGGCCCGTCGGCGACCCCGAGCGCGGCACCCGGCGCGTGGTCTTCGTGGGCAACAACTGGGACGGCACCGCCGACGTCGTGGCGCCGGGCTCCTTCGAGCGCCTCGGCCGGCTCGACGTCGTGCCCGACTACGACGAGCGCATGCAGGAGATCGCGGCCAACCCCTACCGGCTGGCCTACTTCCTCGCGATCCGTACGGCAATCGGTGAGGGAAACGACCAGTTCGTCGACGACATGTACTCCTCCAACGACGGGCGGCTGGTGGTGATCTCGCGTCCGTCGTTCGCCGACGTCGTCGCGATCAGCCTGAAGACCAAGAAGATCGTCTGGCGCTTCGAGGTGGACGGCGTCCGCTCCGACCACATGGCGGTCTCCCCGGACGGCAAGCGGGTCGTGGTCAGCGCCTCGACCGGCAACGTCGTGCACGTGCTGCGCATCAAGGACGGCGCCGAGGTCGGCACGTTCCCCTCCGGCGGCTCGCCGCACGAGAGCGTGTTCCTCGACGGCGGCAAGCGGATCCTGCACGCCAGCATCGGCACCGTCTACAGCCCGCTCGACGATCCCGACGTGCCCGACCCGCTCGAGGGTGAGCGCGTGCTGCAGATCGTGAACGCGCGGACGCTGAAGGTGAAGCGGCGCTACGACGTGCGCCAGGCGCTCGACGACGCCGGCCTGGAGAAGGTGTCGATCTCGGTGCGGCCGCTGACTCTGTCGCCGGACGAGAAGAAGATCTACTTCCAGCTCTCGTTCTTCCACGGCTTCGTCGAGCTCGACCGTCGTACCGGTGAGATCACGCGGTTCAAGCGGCTGCCCAACCTGGTCAAGAGCACCCCGCGACCGGCCTACGTGCTCGACTCGGCCCACCACGGCATCGCGATGAACCCGAAGGGCACGCGCCTGTGCGTCGCCGGCACGATGAGCGACTACGCCACGATCGTGCGGGCGAAGTCCTTCAAGCGCACCCGGCTGCTCAAGGGTGGCGAGAAGCCCTACTGGGTGACGCCGAGCGCCGACGGGAAGTACTGCTACATCTCGTGGAGCGGCACCGACACCATCTCCCGGATCTCCTACCGCAGGGCCCGCATCGTCGACACCATCGACGTCGGCAACCACCCGCAGCGCATCCGCAACGGCTTCATCCGCAAGGGGTTCGTGGAGGATCTCGGCGAGGCCGACCCGCGGATGCCCGCCGGCACCACCGGCTGAGGCCAGCCCCCCGGGGAGGGGGACCGGCCACCAGGTGGTGCTGCTGGGCGCTGGGTTCTACTGCAGGTCGACCTGCACCGCGGTCCAGTCGTGGGTCATCGTGACCTCGTTGGTGGAGGCGCGGCACTGGAAGTCGAGCACGGTCCCGGCCGGGAGGTCCGACAGGATGCCGTGCATCGTTACCTGGGCCACCCCGGCCGGCATGTCGACGCCGTGGTTGACGATGCTGATGGCCTGACCGCCGCCGAGGATGTCGCAGTACAGGTTGTCGCCCGGGTTGCCCACCTTGGGGAAGACCCGCAGGTTGTTGGTGATCAGGTAGTCACCGGCCTGGTCGATCTCGAGCGTGTCGAAGCTCTGCTTCGTACCACCGACGAACTGGATCGTGCTCTGGCCCGTCGCGTAGGCAACAGGCGGTCCCGAGAAGGCCGTGGCGACCGAGGAGTGCAGGTCCTGCAGCTTGACGGCACCGTTCTTGATGTCCGAGCTGCGCACGGCGTTCGGCTTGATCTGCTTGGCGCCGACGCTGTTCTTGGGCAGTGCCCCGGCCGCGTAGGCGGTTCCGGAGACGACCAGGCACAACGCGAGGACCGCGAGGATGCCGGAGAGGGTGGGACGTGGAAACTTCATGGGTCTGCCTTTCGAGGTGATGGACTCGTCTCGCTGAAGGAGCGGCCACAACGCTCGGAGATACGTCCCACCGCACATGTCCCGAGAATTCTTCAGGCTAGACCCGGGGCAGCGCCCTGGCCAGGCGCTCGAGCGCCTGCTCGATCTCGGCCCCGTCGCCGGCACAGCTGAAGCGGAGGAACCGACCACCGTCCGCGGTGTCGAAGTCGACGCCGGGCGCCACGGCCACGCCGGCGGTGGCGAGCAGGTGGTGGGCCAGGGCCATCGAGTCGTGCTGGTCGCCGAGGAGGTGCCCGACGTCGGCGTAGACGTAGAAGGCCCCGTCGGCCGGGGCGAGCCGGGTGATCCCCAGGCGGGGCAACCCCTCGAGCAGCAGACGGCGGTTGACGGCGTACCGCTCGACGTGGGCGTCGAGCTCGGCGTACGACGCCTCGGTGAACGCGGCCAGGCAGGCGCGCTGAGAGAGCACGGGTGGGCAGATCGTGAAGTTGCCGGCGAGCACGTCGACGGCGCGGCGCAGCCGGTCGGGCACGAGCATCCAGCCGATCCGCCACCCGGTCATCGAGAAGTACTTCGAGAAGGAGCCGAAGACGACCGCCTCGCGGCTGGTCTCCCACGCCGAGCGCGCCAGCCGCTCCCCGGGCTCGGCAGCCAGCGGTGCGTACTCGATGCCGTGGTAGATCTCGTCGCTGATCAGCTGGACCCCCGTCTCCTCGCAGTACGACGCCAGCGCGGCGAGCTCGGCGGGCAGGAGCATCGTGCCGGTGGGGTTGGCCGGACTGGCCACGACGAGTCCCTGCAGCCCGCCGGCCGCGTCGTCGTCGACCAGGGCGGCCACCTGGTCGAGGCTCGGCTGGAACCGGGTGGCCTCACCGGTCGGGATCTCCACCACCTCGCAGCCCAGCGCCGTCAGCACGTTGCGGTAGCAGGGGTAGCCCGGGCGGGCGATCGCGACTCGGTCGCCGGGCTCGAAGGCAGCCAGGAAGGCCAGCAGGAACCCACCGCTGCTCCCGGTCGTGACGACGACGTCGTCGGCGTCGACCTCGAGGCCGTAGGTGCGCCGGTGGTGGCCGGCGATCGCCTCACGCAGCTCACGCAGGCCGGTCGCGGGGGTGTAGCCGAGCGGGTCGCCGCTCTGCAGCAGCCGGATCGCCTCGTCGTTGACGGCCCTCGGCGCCCCGGTGCTCGGTTGGCCGGCCAGCAGGTTGAGCAGGTCGCCATGGGTGCGCTGGCGCTCGGCCCCGGCGGCGAGCAGGTCCATCACGTGGAACGGCGGCACGTTGGCACGCTGGGCGACCTGCAGTCGATTCACCTTCCGAGCCTACGGCGGCTGGGCTCAGGCCAGGCCGCAGAGCGCGTCGGCGTCGTCCAGCCGGCCCGCCAGCTCGGGCACGTGGTCGACGGCGGTGCTTGCCTCGTCGGTCTCTACCCGGCGCTGCTGCTCGGCCACCGACTCCGTCAGGTCGGAGAAGGTCGTGGCCGTGTCGTCCTCGCCGGTGCCGATCTCCTCGGTCACGCGCGGCATCGTGCTCTGCCAGCGTCGCAGGGTGTTGAGGGTGCCGTCGGCGTTCTCGAGGTGATCCAGGAGCGTCGGCTCTCCGGCGGCAGCCGCCGCCGCGGCGCCGTCCTCGATCTCCGTCAGTGCGCTGCGCAGCGGCTCCTGCTGGCCCTCGTAGAGGTCACAGGCAGCGCCGACCCGACGCCCCTCGGCGCCGACGGTCCACCACACGATGACGACCACGAGCAGCAGCAGCGCCAGGCCCGCGGCGACCCGGCGTCGGCGCGGCTCCCAGCTCGTCGGCTGGAGGGCCAGGGGAGTCTTCACGCGGCGGAGTCTATGAAACGCCGACTCGCGCCGCGCCGGTGGCACGGACGGCGGCCGCAGCGCCGGCTCGACGGCCGAAGAAGGAACCCTCGCCGAGCTGGGTGCCCGAGCAGTAGCCCTTGCCGTCCTGGGCCAGGTTGGAGGCGCAGGCGCCAGCGGCGTACAGGCCGGCCACGACCGTGCCGTCGGGGCGCTGTGCCTCGCCGTCGACGGTGACCCGGATCCCACCGAGAGTGAAGCCGGCGTACATCGCCTTGCCGAGCCGC
>NZ_JAXMNS010000328.1:0-4433 GCF_034670285.1 Nocardioides sp.
CGACGTCGATGCCGGCCGGCACCTTGATCGACGCGGCGTGCTCCCACGTCGCGAACGGGTCGGACCAGGCGTGCACCTCAAACGTCCACGCGCCCGTCGAGGTGGGCGTGACCCAGGCCTCGTAGCGGTCGACGGGGTCGGTGAGCTTGGCCATGCGCGCGGGTGGCTGTCTGCTCCCGTCGGGCGCGATGAGCACCACCTCGGCGGCAAGCTTGTCGTGGCCCTCGCGGAACACCGTCGCCGAGACAGGGAAAGGTTCTCCGACGGTGGCCTTCGCGGACTGTCGTCCCAGGCCCACCACCGGTTGTACGTCCACTACTGGAATGCGTCCAACCATGCACTCACCTTTGCGGGTCGCACCAAGCGCCGCAACCTTCTCACCCCGGCAGGTGGACCCGTGGCGTCCGGGCGGGAGCGTGCAGACGCCGCAGGGGGCGGAGCGCGATGCGCACCGCCCCCTGCGGATCGTGTCAGCGGAAGGACCGCTGCGGGTTGTCGATGCCGTAGCGCGACTTCCAGCTCGGGAACTTCGAGGTGAAGGCCTGGAACTCCGCCACGTGCACGATCGAGCCCCGGTCGGACGCCGTCTTGCAGTCGGTGTCGTTGATCGGGTCCTCGTCGAGCTCGCCGGCGTAGCCCGCGAAGCCGGTGCACTGGTTCTCGAGGACGACCAGCCGCAGGGCGGCCGCCTTGGTCGGCTTGATGGCGAAGGCCCGCATGTTGAGGGTCGGCGCCACCGGGCGCGGGCGCTGCGACGGGAACGCGTTGTCGGCGGAGGTGAAGACCCGCTTCCAGGACGCCTTCGCCGAGGAGCAGCTCTTCGTGCACGCCTCGACCGCGAACTTGCGCAGCGCGGTGAATCGGGAGCCGGCGTCGGCGTCCCCGGGAGTGGCCTTCAGCATCGCGCTGACCGCGACGCTGCGGACCTTGCTCTTCTTGCCGGCCAGGTCGACCGCCACGAGCGGGTTGGACTCATCGACGTTCGTGGCGGTGAAGCCACCCCACGACGTCGCCTCGGTGCCGTCGATGAGGAAGTCCTCCTGAAGGCTGCCCGCGGTGGCGTCGATGATCTTGGCACCGGACTTCTTGGCAGCGAGGTTCTTCGTGGTCCGGACCTTGACGACCTGCTTCGACTTCTTGCCGGTGACGTTCAGCTTGAAGCGCATGAAGCCGTGCTTGGGGCCGACGTAGAGCATGTCGTAGCGCCCGGCGGTGAAGGAGGCCTTGTTGCCCAGCTTCTTCGTCTTGCCGAGGGTGTCGGCGACCGGGGTCGAACGAGCCTCGAAGTCGCCGACGTAGATGCTGCCGCCGCTCTTGGTCTTGAAGACGACCTTGGTGTTCTTGCCGACGGCGCTGGCAAAGCTGGGCTTCGGCGAGGTGTCGTCGCCGTCCTTGACCGTGGAGCCCTTGCCCATCCCGCGGCGGGCGAAGGCTGCCGAGATGACTGCCTTGTTCTCTCCGCGGAAGCGCATCTGGTCGGCGGCGATGAACGCGTCGCGGGCATCGAGCATCGACGTCGCGCCCTGCTGGAGCAGCATCGAGTCGAACATCAGCTGGAGCCAGCGTCGGTTGCCCGGGCACAGAGCCGGACGCTGGGGGCCCTTGTTCTGGCTTCCCTCGGCGCAGCGCTCCTGCAGCACCATGTTGGTGACGGGGAACTTCTTGTTCCACTTCTTCACCAGGGCCTGACGGACCTCCCAGTTGATGCCGTTCCAGATCTCGCCGTCGGCGTGGACCTCGGGGCCCGTGGTGTCGAAGCCGTAGTTGGCGTAGTTGAGCGGGTTCTTGTTCATCGCGTAGTCACGGATGGCGGTCGTCAGGTTGCCGGTCGCGTAGGCGCCGACGGCCCAGACGTTGCCACCGTTGGAGTAGCCGTGCTCGAACTGGAACTCGGCGGCGACCTGGTCGGACCAGGACTCGCCCATGGCGCCGCCCTGCTCGGAGGTCAGCCCCTCGTCGGGACCGCCGACCATCCGGTTGCTGATGGCGTGGGTGTATTCATGGCCGACAATCCCCATGTCGAGCCCACCGTCGGTGCAGGGAGCGTAGAAGGCACCGGCGATCGGCTGGAACAGGTACTGGTTGGTGATGCCGGGCACGCCGTCCTGCAGGGTGATCTGGTTGGCGTTGTCGCGACCGAGGAACGACGGCTGCCCACCGGCCTGGACGTTGCCGACCTCGGGGTCGCCGTCGATGCCGCCGCGGCCGATGTTGTCGACCTGCAGGTTGTAGTTGCCCTCGTTGAAGCCGAGGTAGTAGGAGAAGTCGTGCATCCGGTTGTGGGTGACGAACAGGTTGCCCACCGAGAACTCGATGTCGTTGCCGCCCGGCACCAGCTCGGTGGGGCTGCACTGGGAGTTGTTCCAGGCGTCGGTGAACTCGGCGTCGTACCTCTGGGTCGGCGAGAACGGCGCCTGCGCGAGGCCGCCGGGAGTCAGCGGGGACGCCCAGGCCTCGTGGGTGTTGGCGTTGTTGCCGATCGTGGTGAAGGTCGGCAGGCCGGTGGCCACGACGTTGTCCCACGGTCCGGGAGCCGAGACGTTGCGCACCGAACCGGTGGGCAGGGTGCAGGCCTTGGCGTTGGCGTTGAACCAGCACGCGACCACGCTGTTCTTCGGCGTCTGGGTCGGGCTGTCCAAGGTGGGGTTGGCCGGGAAGAAGCGCCAGCGGGGGTTGCCCGCGGTGCCACCGGCGCCGGGGCTTGGCGTGCCCGAGGCCTGGTCGCTGGTCGCGATCGTCAGGAAGTACTCGGCTGGGGGCAGCAGGGCAGTGCCGTCGAACGGGCAGACCGCGCCGGAGTAGGTGCCGGCCGGGATCTTCGCCGCCGAGTAGGTCAGCGTCTCGGGGCTGGTGAGCAGGTCACCGCTGGCCAGGACCGCGCCGCTGGGGTCGTAGAGCTTGAGCACGATGTCGTTGGCCGGGTTGACTGCTGAGCCGACCATCACGATCGAGCGAGTCTTGTCGTCGGTGAGCTCGAACTCGTGCTTCGGTCCGCACGCGGTGGCGGTGTAGGTGCCGGTGAAGGGGGTGACGCTGTTGGACGCTGCGAGACCGCCTCCGAGCGCGGCGTTCGAGAGCGTGCTGGGGCCGTCGGTGAGGCCCTCGGCGAGGTTCTCCACCTGATTCTGACGGTGCAGGATCGAGCCGTCCACCGCGTCGACCAGGACCGTGTAGGCCTCGCTGTGGCCGCCGGCGACGTCGACGACGTTCGCCTCGAGCACGGGGCGGACCGAGCCGTCGGCGAGGGCCAGGGCACGCAGGCGCACCAGCTGCTCCTGCGCCAGGCCGGGCACCCGCAGGCGCGTCCAGCCGTCGCTGACGGTGCGGACGACGTCGTCCAGGAGCCTGTCGCTCAGGTCGAGGCCGACGTTCTCGGCCGCGAGCAGCCAGCCCTGGGCCGCGGACAGCTTGGAGGCCGGGGGGTTCTGGGTGGTCTTGGTGAGGGAGGAGGAGACGTAGGCGATCTCGCCGTTGGCGACGCCGACGGTCACCGCGCTGCCGATGGCGGGGACGAGACCGTCGAAGGACTGGCGGAAGAAGACCGCGTGCCCGCCGTCGAAGGCGAGCTCCTGGTTGTTGACCATGACGAGGCCGCGCATGTCGGACGCTGAGAGACCGAAGGCGGCGGCGTTGCTGACGAGGTAGTTGCGCGCTGCCGTCACCGGGTTGCTCGACGTCGCCCGCGCCAGGACGCCGTCGCTCGGCAGGACCGAGGCAGGGGTGCCGAAGGCGTTCCAGCGCAGGTCGGTGGCGCCGAGACGAGCGGCTGCGGACTTCTGCAGCGCCGACGGCACGGTGGAGCCACGGGTGTCGATGTCCACCAGCCCCGCGACCGGGTCGCCGATGCTGCCGGGCAGGATCCGCTCGCCGACGCCGTCGTTACGGGTCAGGCCAGGGACGGAGGGAATGTCCACGCCATCAGCCACGGCGGGCATCTGGAGCAGTCCGGGGACCAGGGTGGCGGTCGCGAGGGCGGCGATCGCGGCGCTATAGCGCCCGCGTCGTGAGGTCAACGAGATCATGCTGGGTCCAACGGTCTAGACGTGTGGGCGTTATGGCCCGAGGCGCTTGATTGTCGGACGAAACGCGATCGTGACCTCCCGACGTGTGCAATCGAGACATGGTGAGACGCGGTTGGATCGATCCAAGCCGCGCAGTACGGTCAGCCCGTGCATGCCATTCGACGCTTCATCGTCCGCCCCGTCCTTCCGGCCCCGCTGGTCGCGCTCAGCGAGCTCGCCGGCAACCTGCGGTGGTCGTGGCACCCCGAGACCCAGGACGTCTTCGCGGAGGTCGACCCCGAGCTGTGGGAGTCGACCGGCCACGACCCGGTCAAGCTGCTCGGGGCCGTGGGCCGCGACCGGCTCGACGAGCTCGCCGGCGACCAGGGCTTCCTCGAGCGGCTCGCGACCGCGAGCGCCGACCTGGCGGCC
>NZ_JAXMNS010000329.1:0-4378 GCF_034670285.1 Nocardioides sp.
CTGCACCAACTTCGCCACGCTTCTGCCCTACTGCGACGGCGACGTCTTCAACCTCCAGGGCGCACCGGTCTTCGAGCGCAGCAAGGACGGCCTCAGCGCCAGCGGCTACACCGCCGTGCAGTACCTCGCCAACGGCGCCAACCACAACTACTTCAACACCATCTGGACCGCCGACGACGCCAACCTCTTCGGCCTCGGCGACCCTAACTGCAACGTGGCCGCCGGTCCCACCCGACTCCAGCCGGCCGAGCAGCGCCAGATCGGGCTCACCCTGATCAACGGCTTCCTGCGCTACTTCGTCGGCGAGGAGCAGCAGTTCGCCCCGATCGTGCGCGGCGAGAGTCTGCCTCCGGCGGCCTGCCCCAACGGTGGCCTCGACATCCCGACCACGGTGACCTGCCGCAACGTCATCCAGACGTCGTACGCCGCGCCGGACCGTCGGGTGCTCGTGAATCCGGCCGGCACCTTCGCGGCTCCGACCGTGCCGACCACCACGCCGGATGGCGACCCGATCACCAGCACCGGGCTCAGCCTGTCGGCCTGCAACCCCTCCGGCGGGATCGTCGTCACCACCTCCGGCTGCCCGACCACGCCCAACCGCAGTGACGGCCCGCAGCTCAGCGCCGAGTGGACCAGCCCCACGGCAGCGCTGACGATCACGCCGTCGGCCACGAACGCTGACCTGAGTGACTTCGCGACGCTCAACCTGCGGCTGTCGCCGAACTTCACCGACCCGCAGCAGCTGCTGCCGGTCGAGACCGACGTCGTCGTGCGGCTGACCGACCTCGCGGGGGAGACCGCCGCGGTCGACACCTCCACCTACTCGGCGGCTCACGAGCCGCCGCCGGGCACGACCGCCCGCAAGCAGATCCTCAACGGTGTGCGGATTCCCCTGGCCGACTTCACGGGCGTCGACCTGACGAGCATCGCGACGATCACCTTGGGGTTCGGCGGCCTGACGACGCCGATCGGCTCACTGCAGCTGAGCGACGTGGTGCTTCAGGAGGCGGCGCTGGACCCCGTCCCCACACCGACCCCGACGCCGACCCCTGAGCCGACGCCTACGCCTACGCCTACGCCTACGCCGACGCCGACGCCGACGCCGACGCCTACGCCTACGCCGACGCCTACGCCTACGCCGACGCCCACGCCGACGCCCACGCCGACGCCGACTCCTACGCCTACGCCCACCCCCACGCCGACGCCTACGCCTACGCCTACGGCGACGCCGACGCCGACGCCGACTCCGGCTCCGACCCCCACGCCCACGCCCACGCCGACCACCCCTCCGGCCCAGGAGAGCGCGAGCACCGAGGTCCCGGCCCTCCTGACGAAGGCGAGTCAGCGCCGCGGCAAGCGCGCGGCGAAGGTCCGGTTCGTGGTGCTGTCGGACCGCGAGTCGACCGGCGCCGCCGGGCGCATCGTGCTCAGGGTCGATGGGCGGCGCACGCGCCGCTTCGACGTGCCGGTGGTCGCGAGTGACGACGTGACGACCGACGACGTGGTGACGATCAGGCTCGCCCGCAACCTACGACGCGGCAAGCACCGGGTGCGTGTCGTCTTCGTGCCCGACGACGTCACGGCCTACGACAGGTCGCGATCGAAGGTGCTGGTCGTGAAGGTCAAGCGCACCAACCCGCGCAAGAACCGCTGACGTGGCGCTGCCGGTCCTCTAGATCATCCGCTTGAGGATCGGCAGCGGGGCGTGCTTCATCAGCAGCGACAGCGGCGCCCACGGCAGGGGCGGCACGCAGGCGTCGGGCACCTTCTTCTCGATCGCCTTCACCATCGCCTTCACGCCGTCCTCCGTGGTGGCCATCAGCGGCGAGGTCGGCTGTGCGTAGTCGTTCATCTCGCTGATGATGTAACCGGGGTAGAGCACGGTGACCTTGATCGTCTTGGCCAGCGGGGTGCCGTAGAGCTCCGTGCGCAGACCCTCCGCGAGGTGCGCGACGCCGGCCTTGGTGGCGGCGTAGGTGGTGATCTCCTTCGGCATCCCGCGCATCGCGGCCATCGACGAGACCATCACCAGGTGCCCCGACTTCTGGGCGCGGAAGATCTCCATCGCTGCATCGGTCTGGGTCAGGGCAGCGACGAAGTTGGTCATCGCGGTCTCGCGGTTGGCAGCGTGGCCGCCGGTCCCGAGTCGCGCGCCCTTGCCGAGCCCGGCGTTGACGATGACGGTGTCGATGCGGCCGAGCTCGTCGCGGCACTCGCCGAACACGCGGAACACCGCGTCGTCGTCGGTGACGTCCAGCGCTCGTACGACGACGTGGCGCTGCGGGTGGGCGGCGCGGATCTCGGCGCTCAGCTCCTCGAGCCGGTCGGTACGGCGCGCGCACAGCGCGAGGTCGTGGCCCTTGGCCGCGAGCTGCCGAGCCATCTCGGCGCCGAGGCCGGAGGACGCGCCGGTGATCAGGGTCCTGGTGGTGGAAGGCATGGTCGGAGTCTTTCAGACCTCCGATCGCCGTCCTGTGGTCAGCCCTTCGGCTGGTTGACCACGATCGTCGTCATGATCTTGTCGGCGAAGGTCTGGTTCTTCGCGTCCCACAGCGGCCAGAGGTAGCCGATGTAGCAGAAGCTGTCGAGGATGTGCGCGAGCTGGCGCACGAAGGCCTTGCCGGCACCGATCGGCTGGCCGGTCTGCTCCGAGATGAGCTTGATGCCCAGGACACCCTTGCCGATCGTGTAGCCGGTGCTCCCTTGCTTGATGAAGATGTTCCACACGTAGAAGGCGAGGTAGGCCACGACGCCGAGCACGATCAGCAGGATCGGGACGGCGCCGACGTCGTCGTTGGTCATCGTCAACGTGCCGTCAGCCGTCGTGGTCGTGTCGGCGGCTGCCACGATCATGATCGTGCCCACGAAGACCGGGATGTAGGCGAGCATCATCACGAGGCCGTCGATGAGGAGTGCACCGACCCGCTTGCCCCAGTGCGCGTAGTCGGGCGTGATCGCCTGCCCGTAGCCCGGCTGGCCGTACGGTGGCTGGCCGTAGGGACTGGGTTGGTCATACGGGTTGGGCTGGCCATACGGATTCGGCTCGGACGGCGGCGGGGGCGGGTCGTAGGAAGACATCACAGATCCCTTGCAGTGAGCGTGCGGCGAGAGGTGCGGTTGCGCCAGAGCATAGGGGCGATCGGGCCCGGGTCGTCGGAGGTCGACAGGTGCTGCACAGGGGCACCAGGGCAATCCTCCAGCGATGTCCAGGAAGATGACTGCATGACCCAGGACGCCCGATGACCGCCACGGAGGTGCCGCCGCCGCTGGCGCAGCCCCCCGCGCGCACGGGTGTCAGGGCGCGTCGCGACGCCGGCGTCCGGATGGCAAGCCTCGCGCTCGTCTGGGCAGCCCTGCTGTGGCTGACCCTGCTCTGGGAGCGCGAGGGTGGTCTCCAGGACCTCGGCGGCTGGAGCAGCGCGCTGCTGTCGACCGGTCGCCTGACGGGGTTGGTGGCCTCCGCGCTGCTGCTCGTGCAGGTGCTGATGATGGCGCGGATCCCGGTGCTGGAGCAGGCCTGGGGCCAGGACCGGCTGGCGCGGCTGCACCGCCTGGTCGGCTTCACGTCGTTCAATCTGATGCTCGCCCACATCGGTCTCATCACCTGGGGGTACGCCGGCGGGCGCCTGCTCGCGACGCCCGGCACGATCTGGCGCCTGACCCTCGACTACCCCGGCATGCTCCTGGGCGTGGCGGGGTCGTTGTGCCTCCTGCTGGTGGTGGTGACGTCGGTGCGGGCCGCGCGCCGACGTCTGCGCTACGAGTCGTGGCACCTGCTCCACCTCTACGTTTACCTCGGCGCGGGGCTCGCGCTGCCGCACCAGCTCTGGACCGGTCAGGAGTTCCTCGGCTCGGCAGCGTCGACGATCTTCTGGTGGGGGCTGTGGGTCTCGGCCGTCGGCTCGGTGCTCGTGTGGAGGGTGGCCCTGCCGCTCTGGCGTTCGTGGCGTCACGCCCTGCGCGTGATCGAGGTCGTCGAGGAGGACGACGACGTGCTCTCCGTGCGCATCGCCGGTCGCGGCCTGAAGCGGCTGAAGGTCGAGGCCGGCCAGTTCCTCCTGTGGCGCTTCCCCGGTCGTCCCGGCTGGACCCGCGCCCACCCCTACTCCCTCTCCGCGGCCCCCGACGGCCGCAGCCTGCGGATCACCGTCAAGGAGGTCGGTGACGGCAGCGGGTCGCTGCGCGGGCTGACGCCCGGCTCGCGGGTCGTCGTCGAAGGTCCCTTCGGCCGGCTCACCGAGCGCACCCGCACGCAGCGCAAGGTGCTGCTGGTCGGTGCCGGCGTCGGCATCACCCCGCTGCGCGCGCTCGCCGAGGGATTGGACTACGCGCCGGGTGAGGCGACGTTGATCCACCGCTACACCGGACAGGCGTTGTT
>NZ_JAXMNS010000330.1:0-4364 GCF_034670285.1 Nocardioides sp.
GGCCATGACGAGCGCGTCGTCTCCGTCCGAGGGGCGCCCGTGGATCTCGAGCACCGCTTCACCGTCCCGACCGGCGTCGAGGAGACGTGGACGCACTTCCAGGACCTCGCGGCCCTGGCCGAGTGCTTCCCCGGCGCGACCCTGACCGACTCCGACGACACGTCGTTCTCGGGCTCGGTCAAGGTCAAGCTGGGCCCGATCGCCCTGGTCTACAACGGCTCCGGCACGTTCGTCGACAAGGACGAGGAGTCGCACACCTTCCAGGTCGAGGCGAAGGGCAAGGACAAGCGTGGCAACGGGACGGCGGGCGCCAAGGTGCTCCTGTCGATGACCGGCACCCCCGACGGCTCCACCGAGGTGGAGGTGGTCACCGATCTCGCGATCACCGGCAAGCCGGCCCAGTTCGGCCGCGGGGTGATGCAGGACGTCTCGGACAAGCTCCTGGGGCAGTTCGTCTCCTGCCTGGAGCAGCGGCTCTCGGGTGAGCCGGAGGGCGCCGCCGACACCACAGGTGTGGGCGACGCCGTACCGACTCCGACCGCCGAGGCAGCCGCCGCGACCACCGAGGTGGCTGCCCCTGCAGCTGCCGCAACGGTGGCGGCGGCTGCCCCGAAGGGGGCCCCTCCCCAGGGGCAGGACGATGCTCTCGACCTCGGCGCAGCCGTGCTGCCCGTGCTGCTGAAGGGCTACTGGAAGCAGGCGCTCGCGGGGCTGGTCGCCGTCGCGCTCGTGGGTCGGGTGGTGCGGGGGCTGCGCAGGCGCGGCTGACTCAGATCGCGACGGGGCCGTCGACCGGGTGCGCCTCGGGCTCCGCCAGCCGGATGCCGTTGACCTCGGGCGGCAGGTGCGGCTCGACCCACCAGATCGCGATCGCCCCGACGGCCAGCGAGCCGACCACCAGCATGCCGATGTAGACCCCCGCAAGCCCGTGGCCGATCAGGAAGCCGGCCGTGACCGGGGCGATGATGCCGGGCAGGCTGAAGGACGCCGAGCTGAGCGCGTTGTAACGCCCTCGCAGGTGGTCGGGCGCCAGGTCGTTGACCAGCGCGGGGATCGTGGGCTGGAGCAGGGTCTCGCCGATGCCGAACACCGAGGCGCAGCCGGCGACGAGCAGGGTGGCTCCGACCGTGCCGGAGACCAGGCCGCTGGCCCCGAGGAACAACCAGGCCGCTGCCCACACCAGGCCCATCGCGGCGATGACGCGGGTGCGTCGCAGACCCTCGATGCGACCGAGCACGAACAGCTGGAGCACCACGATCACGGCGGTGTTGGCGGCGAAGGCGAAGCCGAGACCACGGGTGGAGACGTCGCCGATCGCGCGGGCGTAGGCGGGCATCCCGGTGTTGAGCTGGGCGTAGCCGACGAAGGCCGCCACGAAGCCGAGCACCATCACCGGAGCCACCGCGGGACGACGCAGCACGGCGAGGTAGGAGACCTGCTCGACGACGACCTCCGGGTCGTGCACCGGGCGCCCGGCGACGTGGCGCAGCGGCCCGAGCAGCAGGATCAGCGCGGGCACATAGCTGGCTGCGTCGATGGCGTAGATCGCCTGGAAGGTGATCGTGCGGTCGATGTCGACCAGGAAGCCACCGGTGATCCCGCCGATCCCGATGCCGAGGTTGAGCAGCGCGAAGTTGATGCCGAAGTAGCGCTGGCGGTGCTCGGTCGGGACGATCGCGGCGATCAGGCTCTGCACGGCCGGCCAGGCGATGCCGAACGCCACCCCGCTGAGGGCCAGGCCGACAGCCGCGATCGGGATCGTGTCGGCCACGACCAGGGTGAGGTTGCCCGCGATGAGGAGCACCTGCGTGCCCACCAGCATCACCCGGGCGCCGAAGCGGTCGATGAGCACGCCGCCCGGGCCGGTCAGCAGGAAGCCGGCGAGCGGAGGCAGGGCGAGCAGGAGCCCGACGTCGCTGAGCGCGAAGCCGCGCACCTCGTTGAGGTAGACGACGTGGAACGGCAGGACGAGACCGGTGCCGAGGAACTCCACGACCACGATCGACAGCAGCAGCCGACCTTCGCGGGGGAGGTCGTGCCAGAAGGACCGGAGGCTGGTGCGGGGCCCGGCGACGGGGGAGATGCTCATGAGGCGCCGATCTTCTCAGGGCCTTGTTCCGGTCTGGACCACCGGGCAGCGTGACGCTGTACGTCCACGCGTCGTGGGCGTGGGCTACTGCTCGCTCTCGCTGAGGTCACCGGACCACGCGGTGTGGAACGTGCCGGATCGGTCGACCCGCTTGTAGGTGTGGGCGCCGAAGTTGTCGCGCAACGCCTGGATGAGTGCGGCGGGCAACCGTTCGCGGCGCAGGCCGTCGAAGTAGGCCAGGGATGACGAGAACGCCGGCGTCGGGATGCCGCCCTGTACGGCGGTGGTGACCACGCGGCGCCAGGCGTCGACGCCGTCCGTGACCGCGTCGGCGAAGAACGGCGTGGTCAGCAGGGTGGTGAGGTCGGGCTCGTCGGCGTACGCCTCGGTGATCCGGCCGAGGAAGCGCGCACGGATGATGCAGCCGTCGCGCCAGATCTTGGCCACCTCGCCGAGGTCGATGTCCCAGCCGTGCTCCTCGGCCCCGGCAGCGATCTGGTCGAAACCCTGCGCGTAGGCGACGACCTTCGAGGCGTAGAGCGCCGCGCCGAGGTCGTCGACGAAGACGTCGACGTCCACCTCGACGCGGTCTCCCTCGGGGGTCGTCGAGAACATCTCGCGTGCTGCCGCGCGTTGCTTGGTGTGGCCCGACAGGCTGCGTGCGAACGTCGCCTCGGCGATGCCGGTGATGGGCACGCCGAGGTCGAGGGCGCACTGCACCGTCCACCGACCGGTGCCCTTCTGAGCCGCGGCGTCGGCGACGACGTCCACGAACGGCGTGCCCGTCTCTGCGTCGGCGTGGCGCAGGACGTCGGCGGTCATCTCGATGAGGAACGACTCCAGCTCGCCGTCGTTCCAGCCGGCGAAGACGTCGGCGATGGCAGCGGGCTCGAGCCCGGCGGCCGAGCGGAGCAGGTCGTAGGCCTCCGCGATCAGCTGCATGTCGGCGTACTCGATGCCGTTGTGGACCATCTTCACGAAGTGGCCGGCACCGCCCTCGCCCACGTGGGCGCAGCAGGGCTCGCCGTCGACCACCGCGGCGACGGACTCGAGGATCGGCCCGAGCCGCTCGTAGGCCTCGTCGCTGCCGCCGACCATGATCGAAGGACCTTCGAGCGCGCCGACCTCGCCGCCGGAGACGCCGGTGCCGACGAAGTGCAGGCCGTGCTCGGCAAGGGCGTCGGTGCGTCGCATCGTGTCGGTGAAGTGGGCGTTGCCGCAGTCGACGACGATGTCGTCGGCGTCGAGCAGGGGCACGAGGTCGTCGATCACCGCGTCGGTGGCATCGCCTGCCTTGACCATGACCAGGACCACGCGCGGACGCTCGATCGCGGCGACGAAGTCCGCCAGCGACTCGGTCGCGACGAACGTGCCCTCCTCGCCGAACTCCTCCACCAACGCCGTCGTCTTCTCGGGGCTGCGGTTGTGGACGGCGATCGCGTGGCCCTGGCGGGCGATGTTGCGGGCCAGGTTGCGGCCCATCACGGCAAGTCCGGTGAGTCCGACCGTGGCGGTCCCGGTGGCGATCCCGTCGGCGGTCCCGGTGGCGGTGCGGTCGGTGGTGCGGTCGGTGGTGCTCGAGTCGCTCATGGGTCCACCCAACTCGCGTCGGCCGCCGTTGGCTACACCCTAGAAAACGTTGAAGGGCCGGAACTGCACCGAGATGCGCGGCCCGGCGTGGGCGACCTTGGGCACCGCGTGCTCCCACGTGCGCTGGCACGAGCCCCCCATGACGACGAGGTCGCCATGACCCATCTCGACCACCACGGCGTCGCCCCCCGAGCGCGGGCGCAGGTGCAGACGTCGTGGGTCGCCGAGGGAGACGATCGCGACCATCGTGTCCTGGGTCGAGCCACGACCGATCGTGTCGCCGTGCCAGGCCACCGAGTCGCGACCGTCGCGGTAGTAGCAGCACCCCGCGGTGCGGAAGGGCTCCCCGAGCTCGTCGGCGTAGTGGGCGCTGAGCGCGTCGCGGGCCACGGTGAGCAGCGGGTGCGGGAGGTCCTCGCCGATCATGAAGGTGTGCAGCAGCCGCGGCACGTCGACCAGGCGGTCGTACATCTTGCGTCGCTCCGCCTTCCATGGCACCTCCTCGACGAGGGTCGTGAAGACGTCGTCGGGCGCGGCGAGCCAGTTGCGTGCCACGTCGATCCAGGCCCCCTGGCCGAGGTCGCGGCGCTCGAGCCGAGTCAGGTCACCGATGCTCTCGGCCGGTGCCTCGAAGAGAGTGGTCTGGAAGTCCATGCGGAGCAGCGTAGTCGTGCGTCGAACAGAT
>NZ_JAXMNS010000331.1:0-4349 GCF_034670285.1 Nocardioides sp.
GTCGCCGTCGAGGTCGACGAGCGGCTCCAGGCCGCCCTCCCCGCCGCCGGTCAACGCATGCGACTCCGAGCCGCCGCTGCCCCAGGTGATCTTGAGCCGGTCGGGCACGTTCGCCGAGCCCAGCACGACCGCCGTGTCGGTGAGTCCGTCACCGTCGAGGTCGGCCGACTGACGGGAGACCTCTGCTCGGGGCGCGCTCCGCAGGCGCGTTCGTGGCCTGCTGGTGGCCCACCTGCTGGGCGACGGGCTCGGTGACCGCAGCAGCGACGGGCGCGCCGTCGGGGCCCGAGAACAGCACCGAGCCGGCGACGGCCAGGGCAGCGACGGCGATCCCGGCGCCGGCGGTCCGCAGCCGCGCGGTGGGGTGGGCGGGGACGGGGTTCGGGTTCGGGTTCGGGTTCATGCTCGGGGACACGCACTGCGTGTCGTCGGGGTTGCCTCCCGGTGCCAGGAGTTTTTCCCCGCTCCCGGGCGCGCCATACTGCGGCCATGACCTCCTTGGATGCAGCGACCCCGTGGCACGATGAGCGCTGGCGCGAGAAGGGCGACAACCCGCTCCAGGCGGGCCTGCGCCTGCAGCAGGCCTGGTGGCGCCAGGAGTGCCTGGCGCAGCCGGAGGCCGGCCACGCCCACCCCGTGCAGCCCGGCAAGAAGCAGCCCAAGCGCAACCAGCTGGTCTCCACGATGCTGCCCGAGACCGTCGAGATCACGGCCAACCTGATGACCGACGAGGCTGTCGCGGCGTACGGCGACGCCAAGGACCGACCCGGCACCGCTCCTCACCTGATCCAGGAGGACCGGCTGCGCCGCGACCTGCTGGCCTCCCAGCCGCTGTGCTTCAACCTGTTCGGCCACCTCGCCCAGGCCGAGCCCGATGCGCTGCTGCCGTGGGTGCAGACCTTCGCCCCCGACGCGACGCGGGTGGCCGGCATCCGTCTCGGCTACGCACCCTCGGCAGCCGAGCTCGGCGAGGAGCCGCTCGGCACCTCTGCCTTCGACGCCTTCATCGAGTACGACCTGCCTGAGGGTCGGCTCGGCTTCGTCGGCGTGCAGACGATGTATGCCGAGGACCTCTCCAAGGGCCTGGCCCTGCCGCCGGCCGGCAGCGCTGCGCGCGCCAAGTACGTTGCCGAGACCGAGCTGCGCGACTGGCAGGACGGCGCAGCCGACGTGCTGCTCGGGCACCGCCGCAACCTGCAGTTCTGGTATCACCAGCTGCTCGCCCAGCGCACGCGCGCGCTGGTGAAGGCCGACGACGGCTCGCAGAAGTACGCCGAGAACGTCGTCGTGGTGGTCGCGAGCCGACTCGACACCAGCGCCCGGTCGACCGTCGACAAGGTCGCGCGCCTGCTCGGCGACGACGACCGGGGCACGCTGCGCTTCTGCACGCTGGAGGATGTCATCGACGCCGTCGAGGGCCACGAGCCGTGGAAGCACTCGCTGTGGCAGCGCTACACCGACTTCACCCCGGTCCAGCGCGAGCTGGCCGAGGGGTCCCCGCTCCGGGAGTCCTGAGCACTCAGCCGGGCAGGCCGAGCCACACCAGCGCAGCCGGCGCCTCGGGCGGCACCGCCGGGGAGCGTGGCGCCACCGGAGCCAAGGACTCGTACGACGACCCGGCGGCCGGGCGGGCGTCGACGTCGCCGCGGTTGGGCCACAGGGCGGTCGCGCGCTCGGCCATGGCGGTGATGGTCAGCGCCGGGTTGACCCCGAGGTTGGCCCCGATGGTGGACCCGTCGATCACGTGGAGCCCGTCGTAGCCGAAGACCCGGTGGTAGGGGTCGACGACGCCGGTGGCGGGGGAGTCCCCGATCACCGCCCCGCCCACGTAGTGCGCGGTCGCGGGTGTGCCGACGAGGTCGCTGGCCAGGGAGGTCGCGTCGCCGCCGACCTTCGCCGCCACCCGCCGTACGACGTCGTGGGCCAGCGGGATCCACGACGGGTTGGGCTCCCCGACGCCCGGTCGGGTGCGAAGGCGTCCGCGGTGCAGGTAGGAGGTCAGCGAGTTGTCGAGCGACTGCATGACGAGCAGCGACAGGGTGCGCGAGGAGGAGTTCTTGAGCCGCCGCGTGCGCACGAACGGCCCGGGACGGCGTACCTGCTCGGCCAGGAAGCGCAGGACCCGCCGGGGTCCGCCGTCGACGAGCGGCACGTTGAGCACCGCGCCCTTGTCCTGCATCTCGTTGCTCCGGCACAGCTCGACGTGTGTGTGCGGGTCGGGGTGGAACGACGACGTGATGGCCACGCCCTGGGCGAAGCCCTGCGGCTCCCGGGCGAGCACGTTGACGATCGCCTCGGAGTTGGACCGCGACAGCTCCCCGAGCCGTGACGACAGGTCGGGCAACGAGCCGCCGTCGCGCAGCGCGTGCAGGAGGCCCTGGGTGCCGCGGGCGGCTGCGGCGAACACGACCTGGTCGGCGGTGAAGGTGCGCTCGGCGGCGCGGGCCTTCCGGCCGCGCAGGCCCGGCTGCCTGGTCGTCACGGTGTAGCCACCCTGCGGCCGAGGTCGTACGTCGGTGACCTCGCAGAGCGCGTGGACGACGGCGCCGGCCTGCTCGGCGAGGTGCAGGTAGTTCTTGGGCAGGGTGTTCTTGGCGTTAAACGGGCACCCCGACGTGCAGCGCGCGCAGTGCACGCAGGCGTTGCGCTCCGGTCCGGCGCCACCGAAGAACGGGTCGGGCACCGAGCGCCCGGGGGAGGACTCGTCGAAGAGCACCCCGACGTCGGTGGGCTGGAACGTGTCGGCGACCCCCAGGTCGTCGGCGACCGTGCGCAGCACCTCGTCAGCCGGCCACAGCCGGGGGTTGGTGGTGACGCCGAGCATCCTACGCGCCTGCTCGTAGTACGGCGCCAGCTCGGCGCGCCAGTCGGTGAGGTGGCCCCACGAGGGGTCGGTGAAGAACGCGTCGTGCGGCTCGTAGAGCGTGTTGGCGTAGATCAGGGACCCGCCACCGACGCCGACCGCGCTGAAGAGCGAGATCTCACCCATCATGCTCAGCCGCATCGGCCCGAACATGCCCAGCCGGGGCAGCCACAGCAGGTCGCGCGAGCCCTGGGCCGCGAAGTCCTCGTCGGTCCAGCGTCGTCCGGCCTCGAGCACGCCGACGGCGTAGCCCTTCTCGCTCAGCCGCAGCGCAGTGACGCTGCCGCCGAAGCCGGAACCGATGACCAGGACGTCGTAGTGCGTCACGGCCGCTGTGCTCGAGTCAGCCGACGGGCTGGGTGGCCGGGGCGAAGGTGCGGGTGAGGAAGTCGACCTGGTGCTTCACGGCGGCGGCGTGGAACGGCTTGCCCTCCCACACGTCGAAGTGGTCGCCGGGGTAGTGGCGCACCAGCGCGCGGGCGTTGAACGCCGCCTTGGCGGCGGCCTGCGGGGGCGCGCTGCGGTCGAAGTCGGCGATCTGCACGAGCGTGGGGCACGTGATCTGCTTGGCGAGCTTGGACGGTCGGTGGTTGCCGAGCTCGAGGCCGACGGTCGCGTCGAGCTCGTTGACCCAGGTGGGTCCGGCCAGGGCGGTGTAGTCCTCGAGGGAGCCCTCGAGCGTGACGCACCCGAGCTCGCCGGGCCGGGCGACCAGGGGCATCATCCGGGTCGAGCCGAGCTTGGAGCGGAAGCCCTCGATGGTGCTGCGCAGCAGCTCGCGCTTCTTGTGGTTGGAGAAGGCGAGGCGACCGGCTGCGACCCCGTCGACCAGGGGCGTCAGGGAGATCATGGCGGCGATGTCGTCACGGCCGGCGGCCACGGCGAAGACGTGTCCGCCCGAGAGCGAGACGCCCCACAGCACCAGGCGCTCCGGGTCGACCCCGGGCAGCCGGCGCGCGGCCTCGACGGCAGCGCGGTAGTCGTCGACCTGACCCTCGACCGACACGGTCTGGCGCGGCGTTCCCCCCGAGGCGCCGAAGCCGCGGTAGTCGAAGGCGAGGACGTCGCAGCCCGCGGCGGCGAGCCCCTCGGCGAAGGAGGCCAGCCCCGAGTCCTTGGTGCCGCCGACGCCGTGGGCCATCACGACCACCGGCCGTCCGGCCGGGCTCGACAGGGCGTCGCCGCTGCCGACGAAGTGCCAGGCGTCGAGGGTGACGCCGCCGCTGGTGAAGGTGACGGTCTCGGGGCTCATCGGTGGTGCCTTTCGGTGGGCTGGCAGCTGGTGTCGGCTTGTGTTAGGTGGTGGTCAGGTGGAGCGGGCGGTGGTGTCGTTGCCGTAGATCGAGCGGAGCCAGATCGAGACCACGGTCTCGATCAGCGTCTCCTGGGCGATGGGGCCGCCGAGAGCGATGCGTTCGAGCATCCGGTCGTTGAGCTCGAGGAGCACCGAGGCCAGGGCCTCGGCATCGGCCCCGGCGGGTGCTCG
>NZ_JAXMNS010000332.1:0-4347 GCF_034670285.1 Nocardioides sp.
CTCAGTCGACTACCGGGTCGACTACTGGGTCGACTACTGGGTCACCTACTGGGCCTCGATGATGTCGACGACGAAGAACAGCGTCGCGCCGCCGGGGATGGCCGGGGGCGAGCCGGCCTCGCCGTACGCCTGGTCGGAGGGGATCGACATCACGACGCGGCTGCCGACGGGCACCCCGATGAGGCCCTCGTCCCAGCCCTGGATCAGCGAGCCGACACCGATCGGAGCCTGGAACGGGCTACTGCTGAAGCTCTCGTCGAACGGCGCGTCGGACTCGGGCACCTGGCCGAAGTAGTCGGCCGTGATGGTCTGGCCGACCTCGACCGGGGGCCCGTCGCCGGTGATGACCTCGTGGATGAGCAGCTCGTCACTGAGGGGGTCGATGTCGCTGTCGTCGAGCCCGACGACGTCATCGCCCTCGGTGAGGATCTCGGGCGACCAGGAGGGAAGGTCGCCGCTCGTCCTGCTCCCGCCGTCCTCGGTGTCACCGTCCACCTCACCGGGCTCGACGGAGGTTGCGGCATCGCCGGCAAGCACGGAGGCGGCCGAGTTGTCGTCGCCGCACCCGACGAGGAGGGCGCCGGCGAGCACGGTCGCGGCAACGGCTCCCAAGGGGCGGAGGGACGTGATCGAGGGGAGGTGGTTCATGGGCGCCAGACTAGCCAGGGCCTGGTCGTCTCCCGCGGGCGCGTCAGCTCAGGTCGCGCCGCAGGGTGGTGGCCCGCCCGAGAACCCCCAGGGCGAGCGCGTAGGCCAGCAGGACCGCCAGTCCGGCGCCCCGCGAGAGCAGCTCGCCGCCACCCGCGTCGACGAAGAAGCTGGCTCCCATCACGGCATCCGCAGCGGCGCCCGGGAGGTAGGCCGCGACCGGGGCCAGCGCGTCGACCGAGCCCAGCCCGATGCGGGCGATCGGCTCGACCAGCTGGGTGAAGCCGATGATCACCACGATCGCGGCGACCTGGTTGGTCACCACGGCACCGAACGCGACGCCGATGACCGCCCACACCGCGATCACCAGGGCACCGAAGACCAGCACCTCGACGACGTCCTGCTCACCGAGGAACGCGCCCTCCCCGATGCCGGCGAGCACGGGCGCTCCCCCGGCGACGACCGCGCACGCCGCGACGACGCCGTACAGGAGTCCGAGCGGCACCGCGGCCACGAGCTTGGCTCCGAGGAAGACCGAGCGCCGCGGTTCGACCAGCCACGACTGGGAGACGGTGCCGTGGCGGAACTCGGTGGTCATCATCAGGCTGCCCACGACGAGCGGGAAGACGTAGCCGATCGAGTTGATGAGCGAGTACACGATCGAGGCTGCCTGCACCCCTGACGCCGGTGGGACGCCGGGAGTCCCTGCGCCCTCGGCGTTGAGCGAGAAGGCGATGACGGCTGCCAGGAAGGCGAGGTAGCCGGCCATCACCAGCAGCAGGATCCACCACATGCGCGTGGACCGGAGCTTGCGGTACTCCGCGACGAGTGCCGATCTCATGACGATCCACCGCCTTTCCCCTGGTCGTGGGTCAGCCGCAGGAAGACGTCCTCGAGGTCAGCACCTCGCGGCGTCAGCGCGTGCAGCTCGAGCGCCGCGGCGTGGGCGACGGCGCCGATCGTCGGTGCCTCCACGCCGTGCACGACGAAGCCGGCCCCGTCGGACGCGATCGCCCACCCCTGCTGGTCGAGCAGCGCCCCCAGAACCGCGCGGTCCGGGCTCTCGACGTACGTCGTGTGCTCGGCGAGGTCGGCCAGCGCCGCGAGCGAGGAGGCGTGCACCAGACGACCCCGCACGATCACCACCACGTCGTCGACGGTGCGCTGGACCTCCCCGAGCACGTGGCTGGAGACCAGGACGCTCCGGCCCTCCGCAGCCAGGTGGCGCAGGAAGCCGCGCGCGCGGCCTCGCTCAGACCGCCGTGGGTCGCACCAGCCCCAGGACCATCCGGAGCGTGGTCGTCTTGCCGGAGCCGTTGGGCCCGAGAAACCCCGTCACCGCCCCCGCGCGCACGGTGAACGAGAGATCGTCGACCGCCGTGACCGAGCCGAAGCGCTTGGTCAGCCTCTCGACCGTGATTGCCTTCGGAGCTCCGCCGTCTGCCACGGCCTCACGCTAGCGCGTGCGGGTCAGAGGGAGAGTCGTTCGCGCACGACGGCAGCGAGCCGGTGCGCGACCTCGTCGGCCTGCTCCTGGCTGGGCGCCTCGACCATCACCCGCACGAGGGCCTCGGTGCCGGAGGGACGCAGCAGCACTCGTCCGGTGTCGCCGAGGGCCTCGGACTCGGTGGCGACGGCGGCCAGCAGCGCCTCGTCGGTCTCCGCGCGCGCCTTGTCGACGTCCGGGACGTTCACCAGCACCTGCGGCAGGCGGGTCATCGCGCCGGCGAGGTCGGCCAGCGAGCGGCCGGTGGCACTCATCTGCTGCATCACGTGCAGCGCGGTGAGGACACCGTCGCCGGTGGTGGCGTGCTCGCGCATGATCACGTGGCCCGACTGCTCGCCACCGAGGGTGTAGCCCCCGGCGCGCATCGCCTCGAGCACGTAGCGGTCGCCGACCCCGGTCTGCAGGACCTTCACCCCGGCGGCGCTCAGCGCCTGCACGAGGCCCAGGTTGCTCATCACGGTCGCCACGAGCGTGTCGTCGACCAGGTGGCCCGACTCGTGCAGGGCCAGGGCGAGCACGACCATCAGCTGGTCGCCGTCGACGACGGTGCCGGTGTGGTCGACCGCCAGGCACCGGTCGGCGTCGCCGTCCACCGCGAAGCCGACGTCGGCGCCGTGCTCGAGCACGGCCGCCTGCAGCGGCTCGAGGTGGGTGGAGCCGTAGCCGTCGTTGATGTTGAGCCCGTTGGGCTCGTCACCGATGGTGATCACCGTGGCGCCGGCCTCGGCGAAGGCGCGGGGCCCCACCTCGCTGGCTGCGCCGTGGGCGCAGTCGAGGACGACCTTCAGCCCGGCGAGGGGGCGGTCGCGAGGCTGGTCGAGGGTGCTCACGAGGTAGGCGGCGTACTGCGCCACCGTGCCGTCGTGAGGCTCCACCCGGCCGACGGCGTCGCCGGTGGGGCGCTCCCACTCCTGACCGAGGCAGGCCTCGATCTCGGCCTCGAGCGCGTCGTCGAGCTTGACGCCGCCGTGAGCGAGGAACTTGATGCCGTTGTCGGGCATCGGGTTGTGCGAGGCGCTGATCACCACGCCGACGTCGGCACCCAGCAGGTCGGTGAAGTAGGCGACGCCGGGGGTCGGCAGGACCCGCAGACGCAGGACGTCGACGCCGGCCGACGCCAGGCCGGCCACCACGGCGTGCTCGAGGAACTGCCCCGAGATGCGGGTGTCGCGACCCACGACCGCCAGCGGACGCCGTCCGGTGAACTCACCGTGTCCGACCAGGACGCGAGCGGCGGCGACGCCGAGGTCGAGGGCCAGCTCGGCGGTCAGGTGGCCGTTGGCCAGCCCGCGGACGCCGTCGGTGCCGAAGATGCGAGTCATTGCCTGCCTTGAAGGTCGGGGGTTCAGCAGTGGGGCACCACATGACAAAGCACCTGGCAGGGCGAGCGACCGCCGGCCGAAGCCGGCGATCGTCGAGACCCTTGCCAGGTGCTCGTCATGCAGCGAGTGTCAGCGCTTGCTGAACTGGGGCGCCTTGCGGGCCTTCTTGAGACCGGCCTTCTTGCGCTCGATGACGCGGGCGTCGCGCGTGAGCAGCCCGGCCTTCTTGAGCGTGGCGCGGTTGGCGTCGAGGTCGATCTCGTTGAGGCAGCGGGCCACGCCGAGACGCAGCGCGCCGGCCTGACCGGTGATGCCACCGCCGTGGATGCGGGCGATGACGTCGAAGCGACCGTCGAGCTGCAGGGCGGCGAACGGCTCGTTCACGACCTGCTGGTGCAGCTTGTTCGGGAAGTAGTCGTCGAGCTGGCGACCGTTGACGGTCCAGACGCCGGTGCCCGGCACGATGCGGACACGGGCGACGGCCTCCTTGCGCCGGCCGGTGGCCTGCGCGGGAGCGATGGTCGCGGGACGCTCGGGGGCGTCGGCGGAGGGGGCACTCTCGGAGCTGTAGGCAACGCCCTGCTCGTTGGTCTCGAAGGTCTCCTCGACCTCGTCAGTGCCGGCCTGGGTGCCCTCGTCGGTGTTGGTGGTGTCAGCCACGGTGATTCCTCGGTTCTCTCAAAGTCTGTGGGGTCTGCTGGAACAAGTCGGTGCGGTCGGCAGTGATTACTGCGCGACCTGCGTGATCACGTAGGGCACGACCTTCTGGGCCTCGTGCGGGTGGGTCGGGCCGCTGTAGACCTTCAGCTTCTTGATGATCTGACGTCCGAGCTTGTTCTTCGGCAGCATGCCCCAGACCGCGGCCTCGAC
>NZ_JAXMNS010000333.1:0-4344 GCF_034670285.1 Nocardioides sp.
CTCGTGGTGGTGGTGAAACAACGCCTCGAGGAGGTCGGTGCGCAAGGCGTGGTCGGGTCGCGGTCCGACGTCGGGCAGGACCGTGCGACCTTCTCCGGGGACGCCGAGCTGAAGGGTCGGAGGGAACACCCGTCGACGCTCGGTGGCCACGTGCTCCAGCACCGCGTGGCGCAGCAGTGCCTCCAGCGCCGGCGCGAGCGGGTGGACCAGGCCGACACCGGGTGACGGGTGCGGAAGCGGTGGTCGGGGAGGCATGCAGCCAGGGTGGCTCACCCCGCTCACAGGCCGCGCTGGTCCTCCACAGGGTGTCAGCAGCGGCTGGGACGGGTAGCGTGCAAGCCATGTCGAGCGTCGTCGTTGGTTACGTGCCCAAGCCCGAAGGTGAAGCAGCCCTCACCACGGCGATCGCAGAGGCGCGCCTGCGCGACGCCGACCTGATCGTGGTGAACTCCCACCAGGGGCGCACCGACGAGGGCGAACCCGATCTCGCCGACGTCCGCGCGACGCTCGAGGCGTCGGGGGTGGACTACGAGATCCGGCAGCTGACCCGCGGGTTCGAGGCGGCCGAGGACCTGGTGAGTGTCGCCGAGGCCAATGACGCGCTCCTCATCGTCATCGGGCTGCGGCGACGGACGCCGGTCGGCAAGCTGATCCTCGGCTCGAACGCGCAGCGCGTGCTCCTCGACGCCCACTGCCCGGTGCTGGCCGTCAAGGCCTGAGGGTCCAGCACCGGTCAGCGATCAGCAGCGGCTCTTGACGGCCGACGCCTTGATCCGCTTGCCACGCTCGGAGGCCTTGGCCTGCCGGTTCAGGGCCCAGCCGCGCTGCCAGTCGTAGAGCACGCGGGTGCGTCGCATCTCGGTGTCGCCGCGACCGACCAGGCTGAGTCGGGGGGTGAGCGGGACTCGCGGCACGGCTTTGCGCTTCAGGGTCGCCAGGCTCTCGCCGTCGAGGAACCAGGTGACGTTGCGTCGGGTGACCTCGATGCCGAACGTGTGCGCGCCGTCTCCGAGCCGCGGGATGCGCCGTGAGCCCGACCAGGCCTTCTGAGCCCGAGCGGACGAGACACCGATGCGAGCCCGCGCGGAGTTGAACGCCACGTCGGCCACGGTGATCACGTTGAGGCCGCACCGGGCGTCCCGCTCCAGGGCCGGGACGAGCTCGATCTTGACGCGGTAGTCGGCGCCGGCGTCCTCGAACACGTCGATACGGCGGCGGAACTCCCAGCGGCCGTAGGTCATGGAGTTGCCAGTGAGGGTCGCGGTGGTCGTGCCGAAGTCGCCGGTGCCGGGGAACTCGCTGACGTTCGTGCTCAGCGCCATCCCGCCGTTGTAGTGCGCCACCCGGCCCGAGCCGTCGGAGGTGTCGATCCAGGTCCCGGTGCGGTGGGTGCCGCGGTAGGGCTGGTCGGTGAGGGACTCACCGCCCTCCCAGGCGAAGTCGTAGCGGAAGGGGCCCCACTTGTAGCGGGTGCTGGCGAGAGGCGTCGCTCCCTTGCTGCTGGTGGCGCGTGCGGTCGTGGTGCTCGTGGTGCTGGGCGAGGAGGCGGTCTCGGCCTTGGCCGGCGCCGCCGTCCCCGGTGCCACCACGTCGACCAGGAGCGGGAACGAGGGGAACCAGCCGATCTCGTTGCCGTCGGTCTTGATGTCGTCGAGGCGCACCCGGTAGGCGAGGTCGCCCGGGTCGCCGGCAGTGACGGTGAAGGAGGCCGCGCCGTCGGCGTCCGAGGACGTGGTGTCGATCGTCTCCCACTGGTCGGTCCGGACCCGCTGCTGCAGATCGATCGTGCGACCGGGGAACGGCGGCGCCGGTCGACCGAGGTTGCCACGCCCGGTGGGGGTGGTGTTCACCCCGAGGGTGAAAGCCTCGCCGCTGACGACTGTGCCGCCCGCCTGCTCGGCGCCACCGTTGAGGGTCAGCACGACCTCCTGCTGACGGGGCTCGAGCATCACGGCCGGACTCGTCGTGCCGTTGCCGGCCAGGACGCGGTAGCTGATCCCGAAGTTGTTGGGGCCGGGGTAGGTGAAGGCGTAGTCGCCGGCGCCGTTGGTGGACGCGACGACACCGTCGCGGGTGTTCCACGAGTCGCCGGGGCGGTTGAAGAGCGTCTGGATCTTCAGCGACGAGTTGGGCGCGCCCGCGAGCGTGCCGGTGAAGGTCAGGCTCTGACCACCGACGAAGACCTCGGGGGAGATGCTCAACGATGTCGAGGACTTCTGGGCGGAGCTGCTGGCTGAGGCGCCGGGAAGGGCGACGAGCGACAGGCTCGTCACCAGGGCTCCGAGCGCGCAGAGCAGGGTCCGGGGCAAGGTTCGGGACATGGGGGTGTCTCCAGCGGGGAGTTGGGGGGAGTTGGGGGGAGTTGGGGGGAGTGGAGCTGGGAGAGGGAAGTGCAGTGGAGCTGTGGGTGGAGCCAGCCTAGGGACCGTGGGTCGATCAGCAGCTGTTTTGCAGATTCTTTACCTTCAGCCCCGAGCCCTTCTGGGCCTTGCGGGCCTGCTTGTTCAGCGTCCAGCCGCGCTGCCAGTCGTAGAGCACCCGGGTGCGGCGCATCTCCTTCTGGCCCTTGCCGACGAGGCTGAGCTTGGGGGTGAGGGGGACCCCGGGCACTGCCTGGCGGTTCTTCACGGTGGCCAGGCTCCTGCCGTTGAGGAACCAGGTGATCTGGCTGCGCGTCACCTCGACGCTCCAGCTGTGGGGGTTGCCGCCCATGCGAGAGATCCGCTTGGACCCGGTCCAGGCCTTCTTGGCGTCCGAGGAGGTCACGCCGAGGCTCGCCTTGCGCGAGTTGTAGCCGACCGTGGCGACGTTGATCGTGTTGGCGCCACAGGCGGAGTCTGCCGCGTTGGCGGGGACGAGCTCGATCTTGACGCGGTAGTCGCGGCCCTTGCGCTCGAAGACGTCGATGCGGCGGCGGAACTCCCAGCGGCCGTAGGTGATCGCGTTGCCGGCGAGCGTCACCGAGTTGGTTCCGTGGTCGCCCCTGCGACCGGACTCGGTGAGGTTGCTCTCGAGTGCGAGACCACCGTTGTGGGCCGCTGCTCGGCCCGATCCGTTGGAGCGATCGATCCAGTAGCCGGTGCGGTTGCGGCCCCGGTAGGGCTTGTCGGTGAGGGACTCACCGGACTCCCAGGCGAAGTCCCAGTGGGTCGGTCCCCACTTGTAGCGTGCGCTGGCCTGGGGGTTGCCGCCCCCCGAGCGTGCCGAGACCGGGGCCATCGGGCGCCCGGCGGTGGGCTGGTTCTCCTCGGCGGCAGACTCCGAGGTGGGGCTCTGCGTGCGTGCGGACGGCGTCGTACGGCTGGCGTTGGGATCGACGAAGCGGACCTCGAGGGGGAACGACGGGAACCAGCCGATCCGGTTGCCGCCTGTGCGGATGGCCGCCTGGCGCACGCGGTAGGCAGTCAGGCCGGGCTCGCCGGCGCTCAGGTAGAACCTCGCCTTGCCGTTGTCGTCCGACGTGGTGCTCGCGATGTTCTGCCACTGGTTGCCGTTGACCCGCTGCTGGAGGTCGAGGGTGCGGCCGGGGAACGCCGGCGGCGGCCGACCGAGATCGCCCTGCCCGGTCGGGGTGGTGTCGACGTCGATGTGGAAGCCCTGGCCGCCGGCCACCTGCCCCCGCTGCTGCACCTTGCCGCCGTTGAGCCGGAGGGTCACCTCTTGCTGGCGCGGCTGGAAGCGGACCACCTTGCTCGTGCGCCCGTTGGCGGCCTTGACCCGGTAGCGGATGTTGTAGTTGCTCGGTGCGGTCTGCGTGAACTTGAACTGACCGCTGCGGTCGGTCGAGCCGATGCTGCGCGAACGGGTGATCCACTTGTCGCCCGGACGGTTGAACAACGACTGGAGCTTCAGCTTCTTGTTGTTGGCACCCGGGATCCGGCCCGAGAACGTCAGTGCCTGACCGCCGACGAAGCGCTTCGGCGTGACGCGCAGGCTCGAGCCCTTCCGGGCGCTCGTGCCGGCGGTGGTCGTCGCGGCTGTCGCGGTCGTCACGGACGTCATCGGGGTAGCGGGGCCGGCAGACGCGCCGGGGGAGGCCCCTGCGCCGGCGAGCAGGGCCACGGTGGTGGCGATGATCGTCGTCGCGGTGGTCAGGTGTCGTCTCATCACGTGTCTTCCGTACCCGTCGAGCGGGTCTCTAGTACTGGCGTCATGTCGGCTTCGAAGCAGACATACGCAGAGCGCCCACTTGGTTGTGGGCGCCCTGCGAAGGAATCAACGCTAGGCAGGCGCCGGCGTCACGGCCGAACCCACGCGACGTGAGGTACCTCTCACGCCAACTGCCGCTCGGGACGCCGCGGCGTGAGCCTTGGGTGGTTGTGCGACTGCGGCTACGTCGCGTGC
>NZ_JAXMNS010000334.1:0-4309 GCF_034670285.1 Nocardioides sp.
GGGCCAGCTCCTCGTCGGAGGCCCCGGCACGCTGCGCCGCGCGCAGGTCGGACTCCGAGCGGGCGAAGAGGCAGTTGCGCACCTGACCGTCAGCCGTGAGGCGTACGCGGTCGCAGTCGCCGCAGAAGGGCCGCGTCACCGAGGCGATCACGCCGACCGTCGCGGGACCGCCGTTGACGAGGAACTTCTCGGCAGGGGCACTCCCCCGCGGTTCCTCGGCCGGGGACAGATCGAACTCGCGGTCGAGCGAGGCGAAGATCTCGTCGGCGGTGATCATGCCGTCGCGCGACCAGCCGTGCTGGGCGTCGAGCGGCATCTGCTCGATGAAGCGCAGCTCGTAGGAGCGCTCGATGCACCAGCGCAACAGCTCGGCAGCCTGGTCGTCGTTGACGCCCCGCATGAGGACCGCGTTGACCTTCACCGGACCCAGTCCGGCCTCCGCCGCGGCGGCCAGGCCGGCAACCACGTCGTCGAAGCGATCACGCCGCGTCATCTCGTGGAAGGTGTCGCGGCGCACCGTGTCGAGGCTGACGTTGACCCGGTTGAGGCCGGCGTCGGCGAGAGCCTGAGCCGTCCGCGCCAGACCGAGACCGTTGCTGGTGATCGACAGCTCGAGGTCGGGGCTGATCGCCCGGGTGCGAGCGACGATGTCGACCAGTCCACGACGCACCAGCGGCTCACCGCCGGTGAAACGCACCTCGTCGACACCGAGGCGCTCGACGGCGATCCGGACCAGCCGGACCACCTCGTCGTCGCTGAGCACCTGGTCGTTCGGCATCCAGTCGAGACCCTCGGCGGGCATGCAGTAGGAGCAGCGCAGGTTGCACCGGTCGGTCAGCGAGACACGGAGGTCGGTCGCGACACGTCCGTAGGAGTCGGCGAGCGGTATGACCTGCATGACTCCAGCCTACGGGTCGGTCGATATCCTTGGGACGTGCGTTCGTTCCGGTTCCTCCTCAGTCGCAGGTGGGCGGCGTTCGCGCTCGCCGTCGTGCTCCTCGCAGGCGGCGCCTGGTGGCTGGGTGAGTGGCAGTTCGGGCGCCTCGACGACCGGCAGGCCCGCAACGAGGTCGTCCGCACTAACGAGGCTCGCGAGCCCGCTCCGGTCGACTCGGTGCTCGAGCCCGGTGCCGCGGTGGCCGAGGACGACGAGTGGCGCCTGGTGGAGGCCAGCGGCACCTACGACGTCGCCAACACCGTGATCGTGCGCTACCGCAGCGGCCCGTCGGGTGAGCCCGGGGTCGACGTCGTCGTGCCCCTGGTGACCGAGTCCGGAGACACCTTGGTGGTCGACCGAGGCTTCCTGGCGATCGTCACCCGCTCGGCCAACATCGGCGACGTACCCCCGGCCCCGGCCGGCGAGGTCACCGTCACCGGGTGGGTGCGTGCCGACGGCACCGGCGACAGCACCGAGGTCGACGACCTCTCGACCCGGGCGATCAACTCCCAGCAGATCGGCGAGGCGATCGACCGGCCGACGTACGGCGGCTTCGTGGACCTCGTCAGCGAGGACCCCGCGATCGAGAGCCCGCTGGTGCTGCGCGAGCTGCCCGACCTCGACAACGGCCCGCACTTCTACTACGGACTCCAGTGGTGGTTCTTCGGCGTGCTCGCGATCTTCGGGTTCGGCTACCTCGCCTACGACGAGCGCCGGCGAGGTCCCCGCGGTGATCGCCCGCACCGTCCCCGCAAGCAGCAGCGTCCTGAGGACCGGCCGCGCGAGCGGCGGACGAACGTGCCGGCCGCCTACCAGCGCAAGAGCTGAGCTCAGGCGGGTCCCGCCGCGGGTTCGCGGTCAGGATCGTCGGTGAAGAACTGCGTGCGGTAGAGGTCGGCGTACAACCCCTCGCGCGCCAGCAGCTCGGGGTGGGTGCCCTGTTCGACGATGCGACCGTCGTCCAGCACCAGGATCTGGTCGGCGTTGCGCACCGTCGACAGCCGGTGGGCGATCACCAGCGACGTCCGGCCTTCGAGCGCGGCGTCGAGCGCTCGCTGCACCGCGGCCTCCGACTCGCTGTCGAGGTGGGCCGTGGCCTCGTCGAGCACCACGATCGAGGGCGCCTTCAGCAGGAGTCGGGCGATGGCCAGACGCTGCCGCTCGCCGCCGGAGAGACGGTAGCCGCGGTCGCCCACCACGGTGCCGAGCCCGTCCGGCAGGTCGCGGACCAGGCGCTCGACCTGGGCTGCGGCGAGCGCCTCCCAGATCTGCTCGTCGGTGGCACCCGGCCGGGCGTAGACCAGGTTGGCCCGGATCGTGTCGTGGAACATGTGGGCGTCCTGGGTCACGTAGCCGACCGCGTCCTCGAGCGACTGCAGCGTGACGTCGCGGACGTCGTGCCCGCCGACGCGGACGGCGCCGGTCTCGGCGTCGTAGAGGCGCGCGACCAGGTGGGTGATCGTGGTCTTGCCCGCGCCGGAGGGTCCGACCAGGGCCACCATCTGGCCGGGCTCGGCGACGAAGTGGACGTCGCTGAGCACCTGGGTGTGCTCACGGGAGTCGGTCCGGGCCAGCGCCTCGAGCGAGCCGAGCGAGACCTCGTCGGCGCGCGGGTAGGTGAACGACACGTGGTCGAACTCCAGTCGCGCCGCGCTGGCCGGCAGCGCGATCGCGCCGGGCTTCTCGCCGATCAGCGACGGCAGGTCGAGCACCTCGAAGACGCGCTCGAAGCTGACGAGAGCGGTCATCACGTCGATCCGCACGTTGGACAGCCCCTGGAGAGGTCCGAGCAGGCGCAGGAGGAGGGTCGCCAGCGCGAGCAGGGTGCCGAGGGTGAGGTCACCGTTGATCGCGAGGTAGCCGCCCACGCCGTACACGAGCGCGGTGGCAAGCGCCGGGACGAGCGTCATCGCGGCACCGAAGACCCGGGTGATGAGGGAGATCCGGATGCCGAGGTCGCGCACGTTGGCGGCCTTGGTGCCGAAGAGGTCGTCCTCCTCGCCACGCCGTCCGAAGAGCTTGAGCAGCATCGCGCCACCGACGTTGAACCGCTCGGTCATCATGTTGCCGAGGTCGGCGTTGCCGTCCATCTGCCGGCGGGTGAGGCCGGCGAGTCGCACGCCCACCCAGCGTGAGGTGACGAGCAGGATGGGGAAGAGAAGCAGGCACAGCAGGGTGACCTGCCAGCTCAGGAAGAGCATCGTGATGCCGACGACGACCACCGCGATCACGTTGGAGACGGTGCTGCTGAGCGCTGAGGTGAACGCCCGTTGGGCACCGATCACGTCGTTGTTGAGCCGGGACACGAGCGCGCCGGTCTGGGTGCGGGTGAAGAACGCCAGCGACTGACGCTGCACGTGGCCGAAGACCTGGGTGCGGAGGTCGTAGATCAGCCCCTCTCCGATCCGCGAGGAGAACCAGCCGCCGACGACCGCCAGTGCGGCGGTGAAGAACGCGACGCCGACCATCATCAGCGCGGCGGTCGCCACGACCCCCTTGTCGCCCGCGACGATGCCGTCGTCGACGGCGTACTTGACCAGCAGCGGGAGCACCACGACCATCGCGGCGTCGATGACCGTGACGGTCAGGAAGACCGAGATCAGCCGACGGTGCGGACGGGCGAAGGAGAGCACCCGGCGCACGGTCGAGCGCTCCAGGCGGTTCGAGACCGCGCTGCGGTCCGAGCGCAGGTGTCGCCACGCGGCGGCGTTGGGGTGCATCGAGGACACGGGTCCACTTCCTGGTGACTGGTTCGAGAGGGGGTCGAGGCGAGCTCGAGTCGGGTGCGGCCTACGAGGCAGGTGCCGCAAGTGCGGCCAGCTCGTGGAAGCGTCGCGCCTGAGCCTCGCGCTCCAGGCGGCACTGCTCGTCGAGCTCGCGCCCTGCCGCTCCCACCAGCAGTGCCTTGGTCTCACGCACCGCACCCGGGAGAGGTGCGGTGAGGGCGCCCACGAGGTCGGTGACCGTCTGGTCGAGGTCGGCCTCCGGAACGGCGGTCTGAGCCAGACCGATCGTCACGGCCTCGCTCGCGCCCACCATCCGGGCGGTGGCGCAGATCTCCAGCGCCCTCGCATAGCCAACCGCCTCGACCAGCGGCTTTGTTCCCGCCAGGTCGGGGACGAGGCCCAGGGCGGACTCCTTCATGCAGAACTGCGCGTCGTCGGAGACCACCCGCAGGTCGCAGGCGAGGGCGAGCTGGAAGCCGGCGCCGATGGCGTAGCCCCGCACCTTGGCGATCGAGATGAAGCGTGGGTCCTGCAACCAGACGAACCCGTCCTGATAGCTGCGGATCGTCGCCGAGATCTCGTCGTCCGGCAGGGCGAGCAGGTCGACGACGCTCTCCTGGCCGTCGCCGCCACCGGGAGTCAGCAG
>NZ_JAXMNS010000335.1:0-4283 GCF_034670285.1 Nocardioides sp.
CAGGGCGAGCCGCTGCCACCAGCGCAGGTTGATGCGCTGCGAGGACTCGACCCACTCGACCGCCTGGGCACCGTAGGAACCGACCGCATCGATCGGCGGGGGACTCATCCACAACGGCGGCGAGGCGTCCTCAGGCACGTCTGCGAACCCAGCCAGCCATGGAAAGGCTCGCAGGGCGTCAGGCTGCCAGAGAAGGCCCTCACGAGGCTCAGGAGCCGCGTCCTGGGCCGATCTTGGCCCAGGGGAGAGGGATGGGCAGGAGCGGGGACTCTGATGCGCGATTCCGCTCGGGATAACGGACGCGACGCCGGCGGCGAACGCTTTGTCGATCACCGCGGCCTGACCGGTTCGATCCGAGCACGCGCGATGCTCGGGCCTCCAGTTGGACAGGACCCAGGTCAGATCAGGCCGAAGCGATCGCGCGACCTCGTGACCCACGACCCACTCATCAGCGCTTGTCACCTCGACCCCGCACTGACCGCACGGGGCAGGCAGCCAGCCGGCAACGATGGCGCGGGCTTGGGTGACGCGCCTACCTGACCAGTCACTCATAGCGGTGGTTCTCCTCGCAGGGGTTGGACGCGCAGCCGACGAGCACCAGACACCGGGCATGGGAGGCCGGGTCGAGCAGGCCACGGTTGCGGGCGGTGGCGATGGCGTCACTGACCTGGTTGACCGACAGGCCCAGCTCGCGACCGATCTGCCCGGTGGCCATGCGGGCATGACCGTGCTGGTCGGTGAGGGACATGGCGAGGAACCCCACACGCTGCCACTGGTCCAGGCGAACGTTGTCGGCCTGGCACCGGTGCACGGCTCGGGCGGTGATGGTGGAGGACAGGACGATGGTGGTCACGAGGCCCTCCTCGGTTCGGTGGTGTTCCGGTCCTGCGGACCGGTGGGTAGATAGATAAGAGGGTCTGAGCCTGAGTTGTCCGCCTGGGCACGGACACCTGGGGTCAAGGTGTCCTGACTGGATACGGACACCTTGGGGTCAGTTGTCCGCTGTGGCACGGACACCTTGGAGCACCGGGCGCATGTACAGGCGGGCTTGTGAGCCTGGGCAGTACGTGGCTTGTGGCTGCGGCGGCAGGTGCTCTTCTCCTTGCCTCCCTGGACGTCGTACATCGGCACGACCAGACACAAGGCGTTGCTTCCCTCGGCGAGATAGTTCCAGTGCACGCACTGCCGGATCGCCTCGGACACCCGGCGCCGGTCCGGGAGCTCTGCGCCGGGGTGCACGAGTAGTTCAGCAAGCTCTCCTGGATCGAGCGGAGCATGGCCACCGACCTTGCGACGGCCGAGCGCTGCGAAGTAGACCCGAAGCGCGAGCGGGTGGTGAGGGTTGATCGCCTTGTCGAGCCAGTGACTGTTGCGGTGGGCTGAGAACTCGTCCCCGCCGAAGTCGATGCTCTTGGGTTTACTCACGCGACCACCCGCAACCGCGGCTCAGACGGTCCCCAGGTCTCGGCGAGCACCTGGACGACGACGTCGGGGTCTTCGTCCTGGATCAGCGCCACGGCGGCCCGGTTGCGGCACGCCTGGGCAGCCTCCTGGGCGCGCTGCCACTGCCGGCTCAGCTCGGAGTTGGATGCTTGCCCGTGATAGTCGTCGAGTCGGGGCTTGGCCCACTCGAACTCCTCGGCACGTCGAAGGAAGTAGATCTGGGTCGCACTGTTGAGAGCTTCCTGGATCACCCGGTGTTGGAAGTGGGCGACGTGGTCGGCGAGGTCGTCGCGGGTCACCATCGGCCACGACCAGGGTCAGCGGCCTCGAGGCCTGGGCCGGTCAGGACGACCTCGAACCCGTTCGCCTCGGCGGCCGCGATGACGTCGCGGGCGGTGCTCTCCTGCACGACGTGGCCGCGCCGGATCGTCGAGTAGGCGGGGGCTCTGCCAGTCACCTGCTCGACGAGTGACCTCGACCCGTATCCGCTGACCATTGAGCTGTAGCCGTCGAGGACCACGGCGATCCTGCGGCGCCTCATCGCTGTGCCTCGTAGTCGGCCAGCGCCTTGCTCAGGTGTTCGGAGGTGATGTGCCAGACGTTCTCACCGGCGAACCCGTAGGCCCGCATGGCGACGAAGCGGGCGCCGTAGTCGCTGAGGTCGTCGAAGATCTCGGGGAACTCGTGAATGAGCTTGCGTCTGGGTGCGCTCCGGCTGGCCTTGTCAGCTCTAGCGATCGCCCGGTTCGCGGTCGGGTCGCTTTGGTTGAACCGGCGCGCCATCAGGCCACACCTGCCTCGGGCGTGAGGAGGCGGGCTATGCGCTCGAGCTGCTGATCAGAGAGCGGGGGAGCATCGGCGAGCGCCCTCTCAACGTGGTCCTCGAGTCGGGCGGCTCGCAGGTTGCGACGGGCCTCGATGAGGTCGGGGTCATCGGCGGTACGGGAGCGGCTCAGGGTTGCGACCTGAGCTCGGTAGTGAGTCCAGGATGGACGGGTGGGCTTCATCTGCTACTCCGGGGTGCGAGAACTAGCGCTCATCCCGGAGAGGATGTGCTCGGGTGCTGACTCACTCTTATCGCGGTGCGCAGCGACACCGGAGTATTGAGTTGTTCGCCCCTGATTCTACAGCATCAAGGGACCTAGCCTGCGATAGTCACTCGACCGTCACCGACTGCGAAGACGCGCATGACTCGTGCGTTAGAGAAGGTGATGTTCGTGCGTCCGCAAGCGCAGGCGTAAGTGAGATTGCCAGTTTCGGGGTTGTTCGCCCTCCGGCTAGTCAGGCTTGGGCCATCAGTGCGGTGCTCAAGTCGCAGAATGTCCAGACGCCGTTGGCAGCGCTGACACTTGAGCGTGACTGACGCTGCGGCCGGAACCGCCGGCGTCCACGAGCCGCGTTCCGGATCGCGACGACTCACGACCGCCTCCACACGTAGCTGATCCGGTCGGGTGTCCACGGCGCGCCCTTGCTGCTCGGCGCGATGACGATCGCCTCGAAGAGTTGCTCGATGAGCGCGCGACGACGGTCGAGGTCGGGGGTGTCGAAGGCCTCGGCGCTGATGTGGGTCGGGCCTGTCGAGGTGACGAAGCGGTGCCGCTGAGCTGACAGCTCGGCTTGTTCGACCTCGAGCGCCTCGACCTGGGGGAAGACGATCGCCCCGGAGAGCTGCCCACGGTTGTATGCGGCCATCAACTCGCTGATCTTCTCGGGAATCTCCTCGAGTCGACCGGCTAGGGCGAAGGTAGGCGCCGGCGCCTCGATGGTCCCAACCTGACGAAGGCGAGCGGCCACTACCTCGGTGACGGTCTCGTCGGTCGGCACGCCTGAGATCGAGAGGGTGTGAGGGTCGGCCCCTTGAGTGCCGCCACAGGTGTAGGCGTGGCCGGTCAGGGTCGTCGTGCCGTACATGCGGTGCCCACAGTGCCCACAACGCACCACGCCCGAGAGTAGGTAGCGGCGCGCGCCGCGGCGACCGCCTGAGCGACCGCCACGGGAGGTCAGGGCTGCCTGTAGTTGGTCGTAGTCCTTCTGGCTCAAGATCGGCTCCCAGGCTCCTCGAACGTCGCGCCCCGCGGCGTCCCTCGCGATCTTGCCCTGATGGACGCGCCATCCGGCGAGCCGTGGACCTTTGAGCAGTTGCCTGAGTCCTCGGTGGTCCCACTCATTGCCTCGGGCGGTGCGCACGCCGGCAGCATTCCAGGCGCGACAAATCTGGTTCAGCCCGACGCCGGCCACGACGTCGGCCGCGGCTTGGCGGATCAGGTCGGACTCGACCGGATCGAGGGTGGCCTTGTCGTCGGCCCAGCCGAACGGTCGAGCGCCGTAGTTCACTGACCCCGCGCGAGCCTTCTGTAGATGAGCCCGTGCGATGCGCTCGCCGGCGCGCTCGGCCTCGGCGGCGTCCACGCTCGCCTTGATCCGGGCCACCATGCGACCGTCTGCCGTGCTCAGGTCGTCCTCCCCTGAGACCACGGTGACGATGCGGGTTCCGTGCTTGTCGTGGAGCTGGATCAGGTCCTCGAGTTCGAGCGGCCGGCGCGTGAGGCGGCTGTTGGAGTAGGCCACGATCACGTCGACGTCGCCGGCCTTGGCGGCAGCCAGTAGTGCGGTGAACTGAGGCCGCGCCTTCTTGCTGAGCGTGCTCGCGCTGATGTCGTTGTCGATGTAGATCGTGTTGGCCTCGAGGCCCTGCCGAGAGGCGAGGGTGCGGCAGTCCTCTTCCTGTCGATCAACGCCGACACGCTGACCTTCGGGGTCGCGGCTAATGCGGCAGTAGATACCCGCTCTTTTCATGGGTTCAGCATAACAGGTTTAGGTGCTATCGTTCCTCGACGAGT
>NZ_JAXMNS010000336.1:0-4283 GCF_034670285.1 Nocardioides sp.
TCTCCTCCTGCGCGATCCGCATGCCGTTGTCGACGTCGGCGAAGATCGTCGGACGCACGTACCAGCCACGGTCGAGGCCGTCGGGCATCCCGTTGCCGCCGAGGACGAGACGGGCACCCTCCTCCTGACCGAGGGCGATGTACTTCTCGATGCGCTCCTGCTGACGCTGCGCGACCATCGGACCGATCTCGGTGGCGGGGTCCATCGGGTCGCCGACCTGCATGCGGCCGACGGCCTCGGCGAGGGCGTCGACGACGGCTGCGTAGTTGGCTCGCGAGGCCAGGATCCGGGTCTGCGCCACGCAGGCCTGGCCGGAGTTCATCAGGGCGGTGAACTTCAGGCCCTCGATCGCGGTGGTGAGGTCGGCGTCGTCGAGCACGATCGCGGCCGACTTGCCGCCGAGCTCGAGGGAGACCCGCTTGAGCTGCTCACCGCAGACGGCCGCGATCTTGCGACCGGCCGCAGTCGAGCCGGTGAAGGCGACCTTGTCGATGCCGCGGTGCGCCACCAGGTGCTCCCCCACCTCACGGCCGCCGGCGACGATGTTGACCACACCCTCGGGCACGCCGGCCTCCATGAAGAGCTCGGCCATCAGGTAGCCGTCGAGCGGCGACTCCGGGGCGGGCTTGACCACCACGGTGCAGCCCGCGAGCAGCGCCGGGATCACCTTCGACATGATCGTGAACTGCGGGACGTTCCACGGCGGGATGGCCGCGACCACGCCGACCGGCTCCCGACGTACGACGACCGGGGTGCCGAGCATGCCGGTGCGCGACTCCTCCCACGGGTAGTCGCGAGCGATGGTGAGGAAGGCCTCGATCTGCATCCACGGCGCCGGCGACTGGGCGAGGTTGGCGAACGAGGTGGGCGCCCCCATCTCGGTGGTGATGAGGTCGGCCATCTCGGCGAGCTTGCCCGCGTAGAGGCCCGAGAACGCCGCGATCACGTCGATCCGCTCGGCGGGCGTCATCAGCGGCCACGGGCCGTGGTCGAAGGCTTCACGGGCGGCTGCGACCGCTGCGTCGATGTCGGCGGGCGTGGCGTCCGGGACCGTCGCCACGACCTCCTCGGTGTGTGGGGAGATGACCTGGATGGTCTCGCCGGAGGCGGGCGCTGCCCAGCCTCCGCCGATGAAGAAGGTGTCGCGGTCGAGGCTCATGGGTGTCTCCTTGCAGTGATCATCGGGATGACGTGAGGGGTCAGGGGGCGAGGGTGAACCAGTCGGCGAAGCCGCTGGGGTCGTGCCGACCCAGGGCGCCGTGCTCGAAGAGGCCCCAGCCCTCATCGCCGTTGCAGACCGCGCGACCGACGTGGTCGATCACGCCGAACATGACCCGGCCGGCCACGTCGGGAGCCGTGAGGTCGTAGGTGACCCGCTCGGTGAAGTCCGGCCCTCTCCAGACCCCGTGGGTCCAGTCGGCGTCGCCGCCGTAGCCGCCGCCGAGGTGGATCGGGACGGCGAGCTTGGACTCGACCTCGATCTCGAGGGGCTTGCCGTCGGGGGTCGTGCAGGTGATCGACGCGCCGGTCGGCACCCGGGTGCCCGAGGCGTAGTGGATCTTGACGTGCGGCCAGCCGAGCTGCTCGATCCGACCGTCCTTCCAGACCCGGTGGCAGTCGTTGAGGGCGCGGTAGCCGTTCGGCTCCTCCTGCATGATCAGGCAGATCATGTAGTCGTCGAAGCGCATCGGCACGTAGAGCCACCACAGGCCCTCGAACTCCGGCACCAGCGGCGCACCCTGCGGCGCGGCCTCGCCGACGGGGCGGATGCCCCACGAGCGGTCGCGGCTGCCGACCCAACGGTCGGGCGTGACGGCGAGATCGGTGCCATCGATGGAGATCGACCCGGTCCAGGTGCCGACCTGGGCGAAGCGCTGAGCGTCGAGGGTCACCCGAGACCCGGACCGCATGACGTGCGGCATCTCCTGGAGAGCGTCGAAGGAGCCGTCCCAGGTCAGGTCGGCGGCGATGCCCTCGGTCTCCTCGAGCACCACGCGCAGCCGCTTCAGCGGCTCCTGCACCTCGACACGGTAGTTGCCGATCTTCTGGTTGAGCCGGTCGTCGTCGATGACGTCGGACAGGTGCACGGCGGTCTGCTCGTCACCGCGTCGGACCAGGAAGAAGGCGTCCTTCGTGCCGAGGTTCGGGTAGTAGCCGTGGCCGAAGATCGCGAAGACGTCGCCGGTGCGGTCGTGGGCGTTGAAGTAGGCGCGATCGTAGAAGTTCCGATCGCTCGAGGCCGCCCAGGTGACGGGCAGGGGTGCCTGGTGGATCGGGTACTCGTCCAGTCCGGTGACCATGTGCTCTCGTGCTCCTGCTCGCTCGCGGCGGGACTCACGCCCGCTGTGACGTGGATCATGAGTTGACACCTGTCAGCATTCTGGAACACGTTCTAGTTGTCAACGCCTAAGAGGCATCTTTACCGATCACGCGCGTCTTGCACGAAGAAGTGAATCGGTGTTCACTACTTGCGTGGCCTACCGACGAACAGCCGCCGTGCAGGAGCGGCTCGACGCGACGCGCACCCGACTGGTCGACGCCGCCCACGACCTCGTGGCCGCCCACGGCTACGCCGGCTGCTCGATCGCTGCCGTCGCCGAGCGCGGCGAGGTCGCCACCGGCACCGTCTACCGCCACTTCCCCGACAAGGGCTCCCTCTTCGCCGAGGTCTTCCGCGCCGCGACGCAGCGCGAGGTGGACGCCGTCGCCGCTGCCGCCGCGGGTCCGGGCACCGTCGCCGAGCGGGCAACCCGAGCGGTCGAGACCTTCGCGCACCGGGCCCTGGCCGGGCCACGGCTCGCCTACGCCCTCATCGCCGAGCCCGTCGACCCACGCGTCGAGGCCGAGCGACTCGTCTACCGCCGCGCCTGGCAAGCCCTCTTCGCGGGCCTCGTCAGCGACGGCGTCGCAGGCGGCGAGCTGCCCCCGCAGGACCCGGCCACCACTGCGGCTGCCCTCGTCGGCGCGATGGCCGAGGCGCTCGTCGTCCCGCTCGCCGACGGCAGCGCGCCGCCCCACGTCGTACCCCAGCTGACCGCGTTCGTCCTTCGAGCCCTAGGAGCCACCCCGCCATGACCGCCACCCACCCCACGCACTCCACGCACTCCACGCATGAGGTCACCAACCAGGTGCCGCCGCTCGTCGGCCACGACACCTCCGCCGATCCCGCCGTGCAGGAGGCGCTCGGGCGCGAGGGCGCCGAGTGGGCTCGCGAGGAGATCTCGACGCTCGGCACGTTGGCCGGCACCGCCGAGGCCCAGGAGTGGGGCCGGCTCGCCGAGCGCACTCCCCCGGTGCTCACGACCCACGACCGCTACGGCCACCGCATCGACGAGGTCGAGTACACCCCGACCTACCACCGCCTGATGGAGACCGCCGTCGGCCACGGGCTCCACGGCGCCCCCTGGGCCGACTCGCGCCCGGGGGCTCACGTCGCGCGCGCCGCGAAGTTCATGGCGTGGAACGTCGACGCCGGCCACGGCTGCCCGATCTCGATGACCTACGCGGTCGTGCCGGCCCTGCGCGCCAACGCCGAGCTCGCCGCGACGTACGAGCCGCTGCTCACCTCGACGACGTACGACCCGGGTCTGCGCACTCCCAGCACCAAGTCGGGCCTGATCGCGGGCATGTCGATGACCGAGAAGCAGGGTGGGTCCGACGTCCGGGCCAACACCACCCAGGCGGTCGTCCAGCCCGACGGCTCCTACCGGCTCACGGGGCACAAGTGGTTCACCTCCGCGCCGATGTCGGACCTCTTCCTCGCGCTCGCGCAGACGCCCGACGGGCTCTCGTGCTTCCTCGTGCCGCGCGTGCTGCCCGACGGCGAGCGCAACCCGATGCACCTGATGCGACTCAAGGACAAGCTCGGCAACAAGTCCAACGCCTCCTCCGAGATCGAGTACGACGGCGCGGTGGCGCACCTGGTCGGCGAGGAGGGTCGCGGGGTCCGCACCATCGTGGAGATGGTCAACATGACCCGCCTCGACTGCACCCTCGGCACGGCCTCCGGCATGCGCGCCGCCGTCGTCCAGGCCACGCACCACGCGCGGCACCGCAGCGCCTTCGGCAAAGCGCTGATCGACCAGCCGCTGATGCGCAACGTGCTGGCCGACCTGGTCGTGGAGTCCGAGGCCGCCACGACCGTGGCGATGCGGCTGGCCGGCGCGACCGACCGGGCCGTGCGCGGCGACGAGGACGAGGCGGCGTTCCGGCGTCTGGCGCTGGCCGTCACGAAGTACTGGGTCTGCAAGCGAGGCCCGGCGCTCGCCGGCGAGGCGATGGAG
>NZ_JAXMNS010000337.1:0-4280 GCF_034670285.1 Nocardioides sp.
CGATCTTCCTCCTCGCGGCCGACGTAGAGCGCCTCGGCGAACTTGGTCTTCACCACCGCCGGGGCGACGGCGTTGACGCGGATCCTCGGCCCGAGCTCCTCGGCGAGGGTCTCGGTGAGGCTGATCATCGCCGCCTTGCTGGCGCCGTACATCGAGATGTACGGCGCCGGGCGCACGCCGGAGAGCGAGGAGATGTTGACGACCGAGCCGCCGTGCTCCTTCATCCAGCCCCTGAAGGCCTCCTGCGTGAAGCCGAGGGCGGCCACGACGTTGACGTCCATGATCTTGCGGGCGGCGTCGAGGTCGAGCTCCATCAACGGACCGAAGGCCGGGTTGATGCCGGTGTTGTTGACCAGCAGGTCGACGCTCCCGAAGGCCTCGATCGCCGCCGCGACGACATCGGCACGGTGCGCGGCGTCGCCGGCGTTGCCGGGCACCCCGAGCGCGTGCTCGGAGCCGCCCAGCGACTCGACGGCCTCGGCCAGCGCCTCGGGCTTGCGGGCGGTGATGACCACCTTGGCGCCCTCGGCGACGAGCCGCTCGGCGATGCCGAGCCCGATGCCGCGACTGGCACCGGTGACGATCGCGACCTTGCCCTGAAGTCCCCGCACGCGATCAGCCCCGCGCGAGCGGGTCGATGACCTCGTGCTCGTAGAGCACGCCGTCGAGCACCTTGAGGTGGCGGCCGCCGTCACCGAGCAGGTGGTCGAGCACGGTCAGGTGGGCCATGTACATGCCCACGCTGTACTCGGCGGTCATGCCGATGCCGCCGTGCAGCTGGATGGCCTCCTGGCCGACGTGACGTCCGCCGCGGCTGACCTGCAGCCCGACGCGGGCAGCCGCGTCGGCCACCTCCGTGGGCTTGCCCGCGGCGACGACCATCGTGGCCCAGTCGACGAGGCTGTGGGTGAGCTCCTGCGAGGTGTACATGTCGGCGGCCCGGAAGGTCAGCGCCTGGAAGGTGTTGAGCGTGACGCCGAACTGCTTGCGGCTCTTGAGGTACTCCGTGGTCGCCTTGAGCAGCGTCTGCATCGCGCCGAGCGACTGGTTGGCCGCCATGATCCGCGTGATGTCGTGGACGACGGCGATGCTCGCGGTGACGTCGGCACCCGCGGCACCCAGCGGCGTCGCGGCCGTGGCGTCGAAGGTGATGCGGGCGGCGCGCCCACCGTCGTACGTCGAGTAGCCCTCGCGGGCAGGGGCATCGCCGGCCACGACGAAGAGGCCGGTGCCGCCGTCGGGCAGCGCCGCGCTGACGATCAGGACGTCGGCGCGAGCGCCGTGCAGCACGCCGTCCTTGGTGCCGCTGACGGTCCAGTCGTCGCCGTCCTGCGAGGCCGTGACCGCGCTCGCGGAGTCGGACCAGCGCGAGCCGGGCTCGGCGTGGGCGAAGGCCAGCACCGACTCGCCCGCCGAGAGTGCGCCGAGGATCTCCTGGCGCTGCTCGGGCGTGCCGACGGCAGAGACGAGGCCTCCGGCGAGCACGACGGAGCCGAGGTAGGGCTCGGGGGCGATGACGCGACCGAGCTCCTGGCACACGATGCCGATCTCGACCGGGCCGGCGCCGACGCCGCCGTCCTCCTCGCTGAAAGGGAGGCCGAGCAGGCCCATCTCGGCGAGCTGGCCCCAGACCTTCTCGTCGAAGCCGGGGTCGCCCTTGGTGGTCTGGCGACGGGTCTCGTAGTCGCTGTAGGTCTTGCCGATCAGGCCGCGTACGGCGTCGCGCAGGGCGTCCTGCTCGTCGTCATAGGTGAAGTCCATGTCTGTTTCTTCCTGTCCCTGGTCTGGTCTCTGATGGGCCGGCTCAGAGGCCGAGAATCGTGCGGCTGATGATCTGGCGCTGGACCTCGTTGGACCCGCCGTAGATCGAGGCCTTGCGGAGGTTGAGGTAGGTCGGCGTCGAGCGGCGGTACCAGGACTCGGTGTCGCCGGCCTCGCCGGACGCGAGGGTCTCGGGGCCGCCGAGGTCGACGACGAGCTCGCTGACGGCCTGCTGCAGCTCGGTGCCCTTGAGCTTGAGCACGCTGGAGGCCGGGTGCGGCTCACCGCCTTCGGAGTGGGCGACGACGCGCAGCGCGGTCAGCTCGAGGGCGAGCAGCTCGTTCTCGAGCTCGATGATGCGCGCGCGCAGCAGCGGGTCGTCCTTGATGATGTCGGCGCCGAGCTCCTTGGCGCGGGCCAGGACGCGCTTGGTCGAGCCCACCGGCGCGACGCCGACGCGCTCGTTGCCGAGCAGGAACTTGGCCTGCGTCCAGCCGCTGTTCTCCTCGCCGACGAGGTTGGCCACAGGCACGCGCACGTCGGTGAACCAGACCTCGTTGACCTCGTGGCCGCCGTCGATCAGCTCGATCGGGCGCACCTCGAGACCCTCGGACTTCATGTCGATCAGCAGCATCGAGATGCCGGCCTGCTTCTTCACGTCCGGGTCGGTGCGCACCAGGGTGAAGATCCAGTCGCCGTACTGGCCCAGCGTCGTCCAGGTCTTCTGGCCGTTGACGACGTAGTGGTCGCCGTCCTTGACCGCGGTCGTGCGCAGGCTGGCGAGGTCGGAGCCGGCGTCGGGCTCGGAGAAGCCCTGGCTCCACCAGATGTCGAGGTTGGCGGTCTTGGGAAGGAACTCGTCCTTCTGCTCCTTGCTGCCGAACTGGGCGAGCACGGGGCCGATCATGGAGGCGTTGAACGCGAGCGGGATCGGCACGCTCGCGGCCTGCATCTCCTCGTTCCAGATGTGGCGCTGCAGCTCGGTCCAGCCGCGGCCGCCGTACTCCTCGGGCCAGTGCGGGACGGCGAGCCCGGCCTTGTTGAGCGTCTGCTGCGACTCGACGATCTGCTCCTTGGTCAGCTCACGCCCCTCCGCGACGGCGGTCCGGATCTCCTGGGAGACCTCGGTGGTGAAGAACGTGCGCATCTCGTCGCGGAACTTCTCGTCCTCGGGCGACAGCGGGAGCTGCATTGCGGTGCCTCCTGGTAGCGGCTGGTGTGGTGCTGGCTTGGGTGTTGGCTGGGGTGTTGGCTGGGGTGCTCGCTTCGATCTGGCGTGCGCCTCCCATCTAACTCGCCGGGGGGTGACCCCGACTAGCAGGGGAGTGCCAATCGATCCTGGGCGCTGCGCACAACCCGCGCCACACCCGTGGGTGGTGCGGGTGCAGGAATCCCCGGTGATCCGGGGATTCCTGACGTTCTCAGGGAGAACTTTCCCTGAGAACGTCAGGAACTCCCTGGTCGCAGGGTCGCGTGAGACTGATGGGGACGACGCGCGCCGGCAACGTGTGCAGGCTCAGACCAGACCGAGCGCCGCGTCGACGATCGCGGCGACGTCGAGCCCGTGAAGCGCGTAGGCGTCGGCGAGGCCGGAGGACTGCCCGAAATCCTCGACGCCGAGGCAGCGGATGCGGTCGCCGCGCGCGCCGGCGAGGAAGGACAGCGTGTGGGGGTGTCCGTCGAGGACGGTCACCAGTGGCGCCGGCGTGCTCGTCGGCAGCAGCTCCTCGAGGACGTCGCCGCCGGTGCCGCCGCCCCGGCGTCCGCGCTGCTGGAAGGAGCGGAAGACCAGGTCGGGGCTGGTCAGGCAGACCACGCCGGCCAGGACGCCCTGCCCGCGCAGGCTCTCGGCCGCGGCGAGCACCTCGGGCATGATCGCGCCCACGCCGACCAGGGTCACCTGCTCGTCGCCGAGCGCGTGGTCGGCCGGGAGCCGGTAGCCGCCGGCCACCGCCTGACGGCGCCGACGCTCCACGAGTGCCGGGTCGTCGGGCAGGGCTGCCAGCTCGGGGTCGAGGGGTCGCGTGGAGAGCCGGAAGTACGACGACGTGCCGCCCGGCACCCCCACGGAGTCCATCGCGGCCAGGAAGCACCACTCCAGGTCCTGGGCGAAGGCCGGCTCCCAGGCGGTGCAGCCCGGCTGCTCCAGCCCGATCGACGGCGTGGTGATCGACTGGTGCGCGCCGCCCTCCGGCGCCAGCGTCACGCCCGACGGCGTCGCTACGACCATGAAGCGGGCATCCTGGTAGCAGGCATAGTTCAGCGCATCGAGACCGCGGCAGACAAAGGGGTCATAGACCGTGCCGACCGGGATCACCCGCTTGCCCCAGAGGCTGTGCGCCAGCCCCGCTGCCCCCAGCAGCAGGAACAGGTTCATCTCGGCGATGCCCAGTTCCAAATGCTGGCCCTCGGGGGCAAAGTTCCACTTGGCGGTCGAGGGAATGCGGTGTTCGATAAAGGCATCCGCCTGGGCCTCGCGGGCGACCAGTTTGCGCCGGTTCACCCAAGGCCCCAGCCCG
>NZ_JAXMNS010000338.1:0-4274 GCF_034670285.1 Nocardioides sp.
GTCTCGATGAGGTGGATGCGATAGTCGTCGAGCTGCTGCAGCTCGTCGACGAGATGACGCTCGCGCTCCAGGGCGCGTGCGGCCATCAGGGCGGCCCCGAGGTCGTGGCCGATCTCGAGGGCCGAGCTGGTCTCGATCGCCGACCAGGGAGGGTCCTGCGCACGTCGGGTCAGGGCCAGGAATCCCAGGCACTCCTGGCCCGCCCCCAGCGCGACCGCGAGCATGGAGCGCAGGTCGAGGGAGCGCAGCAGCGCGCGGGCCTCCTCGAGCAGCGGCTCAGGCAGGTCGCCGTCATCGGCGAAGGGGCCCGGGCCGTCGCTGATGACGAGGGCGCGCTGCTGGGTCCAGAGCGTCGACCCCAGTCGGTGCGCCACCGCCTGGGCGTGGGCGGGCAGGGGCACGATCGTGCCGCTGCGTCCCCGTGCGTAGCCGTGTCGTGAGTCGGCCGGACCGCGCGCCTCGATCCAGGAACCGCTGGCGTTGAACCCCTCGACCAGCGGCTGGTGGATGTTGCTCAGCACCGCCTCCAGGGAGGCCTGGGCCGGCATCGACGCGGCCCGCACCAGCCGGCGCGCGGACTCGGCGTGGGCCACGCGCTGCACGAGGCTCTCTCGCTCGAAGGCCGTCAGGACAGCCCGCTCGGCCTGCGCGGCGTACCGCTCCAGCAGGTGCTTCTGCTTGGGGTCGGGGCGCAGGCCGGACGTGGGGGAGTCGACGGACAGCACGCCGCAGATCGAGCCGTCCTCGTCGTACAGGACCCCCAGCAGCACGTCGCTGGGCTGCCAGGCGTCGGGGCTTTCGAGGGTCTGGCCCCGGGTGGTCTCGATCCAGGTGCCCGGGAGCTGGCCCACGATGTCCTCGCTGGCGAGGAAGTGGAAGCGCCCCCACGTCTCGGCCTGGTCGAGGACCGGACCCAGCACGCTGACCGGGTCGATCGTCATCGCGGCCTTGCGGAACTCGTCTGGCCCGGCGTAGGCCATCGTGACGAGGTTGTCGCCGAGCACCACCGACAGCGTGGCCACCCGGAAGTCGACCAGCTCCACGACCGACTCGACCATCAGCTGGAGAACAGAGCGCGCCGAGGAGTCCGACCAGGACCCGTGCCTGATCGACTCGGGGGCGCCGTCCGGCTGTCCCACGAGTGGTTCCGCCATCGCTGCGTCTCCCTGCTACCCGTCGTCGACGGACATCATCTCGACCGACATTGTGCGTCACGACGCCGTCGGGCGTGGTCGAACCGGGCCACGTAGATTGACCTCATGTCCTTGCTCCGCCAGCCGATCCTGCTCCTTGCTCGCAGCGCCACCGTCAAGAAGCTCATCAGCACGATGCCGGTGACCTCGGGGATCGTCACCGGCTACGTGCCGGGGGAGAGCACCAGCGCCGTGGTCGAGGCCAGCGCCACGCTCGTCGACGACGGGCTCAAGGTCACCCTCGACTACCTCGGCGAGGACACCCTCGACGCCGACCAGGCCGAGGCGACCGTGACGGCGTACGTCGAGCTGCTCGCGGCGCTCAGCGCACGCGGGCTGCCGCGCAGCGCCGAGGTGTCGGTCAAGCTGTCGGCCATCGGCCAGGCCATCCCCGAGGTCGGCGACAAGCTCGCCCTCGAGAACGCCCGCACGATCTGCCGTGCCGCCCGCAACGCCGGCACCACGGTCACCCTCGACATGGAGGACCACACCACCACCGACCGCACGCTGACCGTGCTGCGCGACCTGCGCAAGGACTTCCCCGAGACCGGGGCAGTGCTCCAGGCCTACCTGCACCGCACCGAGCGCGACTGCCGCCAGCTCGCCTACGAGGGCTCCCGGGTGCGGCTGTGCAAGGGCGCCTACAACGAGCCCGACGACGTCGCCTTCCAGGACGCCATCGAGGTCGACAAGTCCTACGTGCGATGCCTCAAGGTGCTGCTCGGCGGGTCCGGCTACCCGATGATCGCGACCCACGACCCGCGCATGATCGAGATCGCTGCGTCGCTCGCAAGCCGCTACGGACGCGCGCAGGGCAGCTATGAGTTCCAGATGCTCTACGGCATCCGCCCCGACGAGCAGCGTCGCCTCGCTGGAATCGGCGAGACCGTGCGGGTCTACGTGCCCTACGGTCAGGAGTGGTACGGCTACCTGATGCGACGCCTCGCCGAGCGCCCGCAGAACCTGTCGTTCTTCCTCAAGTCCTTGATCTCCAAGAAGTAGGTGCTCCGATGACGTCTGCCCCCGGCACTCCCGGCGCCCATCACGCGGCGCAGACCGCCGTCATCGGAGCCGGGGTGATGGGGGAGACCCTGCTCTCCGGCCTGGTCCGCGCGGGCCGTCGCGTCGACGCGCTGCTGGTAGGCGAGAAGCGCAGCGAGCGCGCCCGCGAGCTCGAGGAGCGCTACGGCGTCGCCGTGGTCTCCAACGTCGAGGCCGCCGAGAAGGCCGGGACGATCGCCCTGGTGGTCAAGCCGCAGGACATGGCCGACGTGCTCGCCGAGATCGCGCCCGTGCTGCGCGCCGGTCAGCTCGTCGTCTCGCTGGCCGCCGGCATCACGACGTCCTTCATCGAGGCGCGGGTGCCTGCCGGCGTCGCCGTCGTCCGCGTCATGCCCAACACCCCCGCGCTGGTCGACGAGGGGATGGCGGCCATCTCGCCCGGCTCGCACTGCTCCGACACCCACCTCGCCGAGGCCGAGTCGCTGCTCGCCTGCGTGGGGCGCGTCGTACGCATCCCGGAGCGGCAGCAGGACGCCGTCACCGCGATCTCCGGGTCGGGCCCGGCCTACATCTTCTTCGTGGTGGAGTCGATGATCGAGGCCGGCGTCCACCTCGGCCTGCCGCGCTCGACGGCCACCGAGCTCGTCATCCAGACCCTCGTGGGCTCCGGGAAGATGCTGCGCGAGACCGGCACGCACCCCACCGTGCTGCGCGAGCAGGTGACCTCCCCGGGGGGCACCACCGCCAGCGCGCTGCGCGAGCTGGAGGACCACAAGGTGCGAGCGGCCTTCCTCGCGGCGATGGAGGCTGCGCGCAACCGCTCGCGTGAGCTGGCCGAGGGCACCTGAGCAACACTGGGGACATGACCTCCACCCCTGACGTCCGTTTCTGGTTCGACCCCGTCTGTCCGTTCGCCTGGATGACGAGCAAATGGGTGCGGATGGTGCAGGCCCAGCGCGACTACGACGTCGAGTGGCGCTTCATCTCGTTGCGACTGCTCAACTCCCACATCGACTACGACAGCCACTTCCCGCCGGAGTACGAGCAGGGTCACACGGCCGGGCTGAAGCTGCTGCGGGTCTTCGCGCACGTGCGTGACGACCACGGCCCGGCAGCCGTCGAGGCGCTCTACCCGGCGATCAGCAGCCGGATCTTTGACGTCCCGCCCGACTCCTACGACGCCGCCGACCTGGGCCCGCTCGTCGAGGCCGCGCTGGCGCAGTGCGACCTGCCGACGGCCCTGGCCGAGCACCTCGAGGACACCTCGAAGGATGCCCAGATCCAGGCCGAGACCGACGAGGCGCTCGAGCTGACCGGCAAGGACGTCGGCACCCCGATCCTGCACATCGCCCCGCCCGAGGGCGCTGCCTTCTTCGGACCGGTCATCAGCCGACTGCCGTCGGAGGAGCAGGCCGGCGAGCTGTGGGACCACGTCGTCGGGCTGGCGACGTTCCCGGGCTTCGCCGAGCTCAAGCGGAGCCTGCGCGAGCTGCCCCAGCTCGAGGCCTTCGGTGTCGACGCCGACTCCGTGGGCAAGCAGGAGGACTGGCACGGCGGCTCGCGTCGCCAGAAGAAGTAGCCGTCGGGTGAGCGGACTGCCCTGGGTGTGGGGTGCGACCCCGGCCGAGGTCACGCGTGACTACCCGGCCGACGTGCTGGTCGAGGGTCCCTCGGTCGCGCGGTGACGGTGGCGGCGTCGGTCGGGACGACCTGGCGCTGGCTGTGCCAGCTCAGCGTGGCGCCGTACTCCTACGACTGGGTCGACAACTTCGGACGGCGCAGCCCTCGCGAGCTGACCCCCGGCGCCGACGAGCTCGTCGTGGGGCAGGAGGTCGTCAAGGTCTACACACTCACCAGTGTCGACGCGCCGCGGCAGTGGACCGGCCTCGCCCAGGGCTGGCTCGCAGCGACGTACGCCGTGGAGCCCGACCCGCACGACCCCGGCCGCTGCCGGTTGGTGTGTCGAATGGTTGCGGCCGCGCCCACCCCGCTCACTCGCCTGCGCGCCCGGGCCCTCGCCTGGGGAGACCTCCCGATGCTCCGCAAGCAGCTCCTCACCCTCCGGGCTCTCGCCGAGTC
>NZ_JAXMNS010000339.1:0-4241 GCF_034670285.1 Nocardioides sp.
CCGCTGCTGCCCGAGTCCGGGCTGCTGTGGATCATCCGGATCGGCCTCATCGTCGCCCTGGTCATCCACGTCGGCGCTGCCATCGCCCTCACCCGCCGCGCGCACTCCGCACGCACGGTGAAGTACGCCGTCAAGAAGAACGTCGCCTCGTCGGTCTCCTCGCGCACGATGCGCTGGGGCGGCGTCACGATCCTCGTCTTCCTGACCTGGCACCTGCTCAACTTCACGATCGCCAAGATCAACCCCGCGACCGGTGAGACCGGCTCCGCGGCCGGTGACCCCTACTCGCTGATGGTCGACACCTTCGACCTGTGGTGGATGACAGTCATCTACCTTGTGGCGATGGTGGCGCTGGGCCTGCACCTGCACCATGGAACGTGGAGCGCGATGCAGACGCTGGGCCTCACCAACACTGCCGCTTCTCGCGCCCGTGCGAAGGCCGCAGGCTGGGTCGTCGCGGTCGTCGTCGCCGGCGGCTTCTCACTCGTCCCCCTGTCCGTCCTCCTCGGCATCATCGAGAAGTAGGGAGCACTTCATGGCCAGCAATCTCGACCTCTCCGGCATCACCCCTACCAACTCGGCGAGCACCCAGACCTCCGACGACGCCCACGGCTACTACACGCCCGGTGAGCCGCTCGTCGACTCCAACGCACCGACCGGCCCGATCGCCGACCGGTGGACCAAGCGCAAGATGGACAACCGCCTGGTCAACCCGTCGAACCGCCGCAAGCTCGACGTCATCATCGTCGGCACCGGCCTGGCCGGTGGCGCTGCCGCAGCCACGCTCGGCGAGGCCGGCTACAACGTGAAGTCCTTCTGCTACCAGGACTCCCCGCGTCGCGCGCACTCGATCGCCGCTCAGGGCGGCATCAACGCCGCCAAGAACTACAAGGAGGACGGCGACTCCACCTACCGCCTCTTCTACGACACCGTGAAGGGCGGCGACTACCGCTCGCGCGAGTCGAACGTCTACCGCCTTGCCGAGGTCAGCGCCAACATCATCGACCAGTGCGTCGCACAGGGCGTCCCCTTCGCCCGCGAGTACGGCGGCCTGCTCGACAACCGTTCCTTCGGTGGCGTGCAGGTCTCGCGCACCTTCTACGCCCGCGGCCAGACCGGCCAGCAGCTGCTGATCGGCGCCTACCAGGCGCTCGAGCGCCAGGTCGCCGCCGGCACCGTGACGACGTACACCCGTCACGAGATGCTCGAGCTGATCATGGTCGAGGACGGTGGCACGCAGAAGGCCCGCGGCATCATCGCGCGCGACATGGTCACCGGCGAGATCCAGACCCACCTCGCCGACGTCGTCGTCCTCGCCTCCGGCGGCTACGGCAACGTCTTCTTCCTCTCGACCAACGCGATGGGCTGCAACGTCACCGCGACGTGGCGCGCGCACCGCAAGGGCGCCTACATGGCCAACCCCTGCATGACGCAGATCCACCCCACCTGCATCCCGGTCTCCGGCGACCACCAGTCCAAGCTGACCCTGATGTCCGAGGGCCTGCGCAACGACGGTCGCATCTGGGTGCCGAAGAAGAAGGAAGACTGCGACAAGGACCCGCGCGACATCCCCGAGGAGGACCGCGACTACTACCTCGAGCGCATCTACCCCTCCTTCGGCAACCTGGTCCCCCGCGACATCGCGTCGCGCCAGGCCAAGAACATGTGCGACGAGGGTCGCGGCGTCGGCCCGATGGTCGGCGACTTCCGTCGCGGGGTCTACCTCGACTTCGCCGACGCGATCGCGCGTCTGGGCAAGGACGGCATCGAGGAGAAGTACGACAACCTCCTCGACATGTACGAGCGCATCACCGGTGAGAACCCCTACGAGGTGCCGATGCGCATCTACCCGGCCGTCCACTACGTCATGGGCGGCCTGTGGGTCGACTACAACCTGCAGTCGAACCTCGAGGGCCTGTTCGTGGCCGGTGAGGCCAACTTCTCCGACCACGGCGCCAACCGCCTCGGCGCCTCGGCGCTGATGCAGGGCCTGGCCGACGGCTACTTCGTCCTGCCGAACACGATCCGCGAGTACCTCGCCGACGCGCCGTTCGACAAGATCTCCGAGGACCACCCGGCTGTCGTCGAGGCTCGCACCTCGGTGGAGCAGCGCATCGAGAAGTTCCTGTCGCTGAAGGGCACCCGCTCGGCCGACAGCTACCACAAGGAGCTCGGGCTCATCATGTGGGAGTACTGCGGCATGGAGCGCTCCGAGGAGGGCCTGCGCAAGGCCATCGACATGATTCGCGAGCTCAAGGCCGACTTCTGGACGAACCTGAAGGTGCTCGGCACGGCCGACAGCCTCAACCAGTCCCTGGAGAAGGCCGGCCGCGTCGCCGACTTCATCGAGCTCGGTGAGCTGATGTGCATAGACGCGCTCAACCGTCGCGAGTCGTGCGGAGGCCACTTCCGCGCCGAGTCGCAGACCGAGGAGGGCGAGGCGCTGCGTCACGACGAGGAGTTCGCCTACGTGGCGGCGTGGGAGTTCGGCGGCGACGCCGGGCAGCCGACGCTGCACAAGGAAGACCTGATCTACACGGCCATCGAGATGAAGCAGCGGAGTTACAAGTGAACCTCACCCTCAACATCTGGCGTCAGGCCAACGCGACCGCCCAGGGCTCGATGCAGACCTACTCGCTGAGCGACATCTCCGAGGACATGAGCTTCCTCGAGATGCTCGACGTCCTCAACGAGCAGCTGCTGGCCTCCGACGAGGAGCCGGTCGCCTTCGACCACGACTGTCGCGAGGGCATCTGCGGCTCGTGCGACCTGATGATCAACGGTCAGGCGCACGGCCCCGAGGTCACCACGACCTGCCAGCTGCACATGCGGTCCTTCAAGGACGGCGACAACATCACGATCGAGCCGTGGCGCGCTGACGCGTTCCCGGTGATCAAGGACCTGATGGTCGACCGGTCGGCCTTCGACCGGATCATCCAGTCCGGCGGCTTCATCTCGGCCAACACCGGCTCGGCCCCCGAGGCCAACTCGGTGCCCGTGCAGCGTGACAAGGCAGTGCGGGCCTTCAACATGGCGACCTGCATCGGTTGCGGCGCCTGCGTGGCGGCCTGCCCCAACGGCTCGGCCTCGCTCTTCATGGGCGCCAAGATCACCCAGCTCGGCCTGCTCCCCCAGGGTCAGCCCGAGCGCGACAGCCGCGTGATCGGCATGGTCGGCCAGCACGACGCCGAGGGCTTCGGCGGGTGCACCAACATCGGCGAGTGTGCCGGTGCGTGCCCCAAGGAGATCCCGCTCGACGTGATCAGCCAGCTCAACAAGGATCTGCGTACGGCCATCAAGAACGGCTACTGAGCCGCAGCAATCCTCTCGAACGCCCCGTCCCGGCTGCTGCCGGGCGGGGCGTTCGGCATTTTCGACAGCGTGCCCGCGGTCTAGTCTCCCCGCATGAACTCTCGGAGCCCTCTCACCGCCCTCCTCGTCGTCGACGTCCAGCACGGCAACACCGCCGAGGCCTACGAGCGCGAAGCCGTGATCGGTCGGGTCGCCGACCTGATCGCTCGCGCCGAGGCCGCAGGCGCGCCGGTGCTGTGGGTGCAGCACGAGTCAGGACCGTTCATCCCGGGCTCCGACCCGTGGCAGATCGTCGAGGCCGTCCGACCCGACGAGGGCCGGACCGTGATCGGCAAGCAGCACCTCGACGCCTTCGCCGACACGTCGCTGCGGGCCGAGCTCGACGCCCTCGGGGTCACCGCCCTGGTGATCTGCGGGGCGGCGACCGACGCCTGCATCCGCACCACGACCATGCGCGCCCTCGTCGAGGGCTACGACACCACCTTGGTCGCCGATGCCCACACCACCGACACCGGCCCGTGGGAGCTCCCGCTGCCGAGCGGCGAGATGGTGCCCGTCGGGGCGCGCGAGATGATCGCCTACACGAACTTCTTCATCGAGGACACGACCTACCCGGGCGTGACGACCCGGGTGCTACCGGCCGACGAGATCGTCTTCGGCGACTGACCCGGCGTCGTTGCGATCGGCCTTGAGGGCCCGCCAGCCCAGTCGAGCCAGCACGCCCGCGATGGCGAAGTTGACCACGATGAGCACGAGGTGGGCGATCCAGTAGCCGGCCGCCCGGTCCTCACCGCTCTCGTAGGCGGCGTAGAGGTTCTTGGCGAACATGCTGAACGTGAGCACGTTCCACGCGGCGACCGACAGCAGGAGCAGCGCGTGCGTGCGCTCGAACTTCATGACCGGTCCTTCTTCCGGAGGGCGGCGACCAG
>NZ_JAXMNS010000340.1:0-4234 GCF_034670285.1 Nocardioides sp.
CCGTCATCCCGACGGTGCGGCCCGAGGAGCAGCCCTCGCGGGTCCCGTCGGGGCGACCGTCCGCCGACGCCGCGCAGCCCACCACGGCGCCCGACCTCGACGACCAGGCAGGGTCGGACAACGCCGGCGACGCCGGACTGCCGTGGGCGCGCGTGCTGCTGGCCCTGGCGTTCCTGGCCCTGCTGGTACTCCTGGCCGTCGCCCCGCACACGTTGCGCTCCCGGCAGCGGTCCCGCCGACTCGGCGCGGGGCCGGAGTCGGCCTGGGACGAGCTGCGAGCCACCACCGTCGACCTGGGTCAGCAGTGGCCCGAGCACCGTTCGCCGCGCGAGGTGCTGGTCGTCCTGCTCACCCGCCTGGGTCGGGTCGGCGACTCCGACGAGAGGCCCGCTCGCGGCCCCGAGCAGGCGCCGCTGGCCGTCAAGGCGCTCGCCCGGATCGTGCTGGCCCTCGAGCAGTCGCGCTACGGCCTCGGCAGCGCCGCACCGGCCGGGGCGTTCGACGCCGACGTCGAGATCTGCCGTCAGGCCCTGCTGGCCGGCGCGCCCCAGCGCACCCGACGCCGTGCCACCTGGCTGCCGCGCTCGGTGCTCCGACGTGATCGCACGCGTCCGGGGAGCGACGACCCCCAGGACGCCGAGGACCGCTCGGGCGCGCTCGTCGACCACGTCTGACTCACTGGCCTGACACACATGTCCGACTCACTGGTCGCCAGTCGGTCGGACAGCTGTCACGACCGGTCTTCACGGCCGCGACTGCGGCGGATCAGAAGCCGCCGTTCTCCCGACGACGGCGCCAGCGGGCGTCCATCCGCTCGAGGAACGTGCCCGAGGTGGCCGAGGCCCGTGAGCGGCTGCGCTTGGTGCGGCGTCCGCCCTCGATGACCGAGAAACCCGACGGATGACCCGAGGTGTGCTCGGCCGGGCCGGCCTGCTGCTGGCCGCGCATGGCGCCCAGTCCGATGGTGGCAGCGCCGAGCATGAGGACGAAGCCCGCCAGTCCGACGTACCACCGGTTGTAGACCGCACCGGCCATCAGGACCGTGATGCCGAGCGTGAAGGCAGCTCCGGCGATGATCGTGCGTCGACGTGCGCTCTGCCGCATGGTGACGCCGCGCAGGGTGGAGGCGAACTTCGGGTCCTCCTCGACGAGCGCGCGCTCCATCTGCTCGAGCAGTCGCAGCTCCTCTTCGGAGAGTGGCACCGGATCCTCCATGGTCGTACGTGACAGGCGCGTAGCGCGGGCGTTGCGTCAAGGATAGGCAGGCCGCTGTCGTCACGGTAGCCGGGAGCCGGAAATTCGTGCGCAATCTTCACAAGCGGTCACCTCGGAGCGCCGAGACATCAGCTCAGGAGGCTCGCGGGACGCACTGCGGCGCTCCCGAAACGCCGGGTGGCGAGGTCGATCGCACGGTCGGCGTCAGCCCAGCCGCGCTCCCGCTCCCCCAGAACTCCCTGTCGCTGCACCTGCTCCCGTGCCATCAGACCCTCCACCCGGACTCCCACCAGTCGCACCCGTGCGCGCTGCAGCCCGAGGGCGTCGTAGAGGCGCACCGCTGCCGCGTAGAGCTCCTGGGTGACGTCGGTGGCCTCGGCCAGCGTGCGGCTGCGCGTGATGGTCGTGAAGTCGGCGAAGCGGACGGTGATCGTGACCGTGCGACCGGCGACCCCGGCCGCGCGCACCCGAGCGGCCACCTTCGCGGTGAGCTTGAGCACCTCGCGCAGCACCACGTCGCCGTCGTCGGTGTCGCGGGCGAAGGTCTCCTGCGCCCCCATCGACCGCTCGGGCTCGGCCTCCCCGCTGCGCGCGCCGTGCCCGAACACCCCGCTGCTGCGGGGCGCGACCTCGCGCCGGTCGGTGCCCCAGGCCAGGTCGTGCAGGTGCGCGCCGAGGTGCTGACCCACCGCGCGCTGCAGCGTGCGCACCGGGGTGTGGGCCACGTCGCCGACCGTGACGAGTCCGAGCCGGTGCAGCAGCGCCCGGGTCTTCTCGCCGACGCCGTAGAGGTCGCCGACGTCGAGCGGATGCAGGAACGAGGTGACCTCCGCCGGGGTCACCACGACGACGCCGTCCGGCTTGGCCCGCTTGCCGGCGAGCTTGGCCACCGAGATCGAGGCCGCGATCCCCACCGAGCAGGTGATCCCCTGCTCGTCGTGGATGGTCGCGCGGAGGTCCTCGGCGATCTGGAGCGGCGTGCCGAGCCGTCGCAGCGAGCCCGAGACGTCCAGGAACGCCTCGTCGAGCGAGATCGCCTCGACCAGCGGGGTGGTGCGACGGAAGAGCGCCATCACCGCGGTCGAGACCGTCGTGAAGGTGTCGTAGTCGGGCTCGAGGACCACCGCCTGCGGGCAGAGCCGACGGGCCCGCGTGGCCGTCATCGCCGAGCGGACGCCGTACGCGCGGGCCGGGTAGTTGGCGGCCAGGACCACCCCGCGGTGGCCACCACCGACGATCACCGGCAGGTGCTGGAGCTCGGGACGGTCGCGCAGGAGCACCGAGGCGTAGAACGCATCCATGTCGACGTGCAGGATCGGGGTGGACGTGACGTGAGCAGTGCCGGCGGCCGCGGCGTCGACGGAGGTCACGCCGACCTCGACCGGGTGGGGCTAGCGAGCCAGCAGGTGCACCTGAGTGGCGAGCGGGAGATACTCCGGGCGCTCGGCGACGGCGCGCTCGAGGTCGACGAGGGCCCCGGTCGCCCCGGGCTCGAGGTCGAGCAGTGAGCCGGGCACCAGGTCGGCGAAGACCCGGATGCCGTGCGTCGAGACGACCTCGAAGCCGGCCTCGACGAGCAGGGTGTGGGCCTCGTCGCGGGTGAAGCGGCGCCCGGCGCGACCGTGGCTCGAGACGTCGTCGAGCAGTGCGGTGGCCTGGGCGAAGTGGCCGGCCATGGCGCGGGCGACGACCGCGGCGTGCCGCTGGGCCACGAGGAGACTGAGGTGCCCGCCGGGGCGGAGCACCTGGCGGATCCTCGCGACGGCGGCTGCGGGGTCCTCGACGATCTCGAGCACGCCGTGGCACAGGACGACGTCGACGCTGTCGGGCGAGACGAGGTCGAGCAGGTCGGTGAGGTCTCCCTGGCGACCGGACACCTCGACGCCGTGCTCACGAGCACGTCGATCGAGGGAGGCCAGGGCGTCGGGACTCGGGTCGATGACCGAGACCCGGTGGCCGCGCTCGGCGATCCGGACGGCCGAGCCGCCCGTGCCACCACCGATGTCGAGCACGTCGAGCGCCTCGTGCGGTGCTCGACTGCCGGCTGAGTCAGCGGGGTCGACGGGGCCCCCGAGAATCGGGTCGAGGACATCCCACACCACAGCGGTGCGGGGGGCGGCACGGCGATCGCTGGCGGACATGGGACGAACCCTAGTGCGTCGTGAGGGAGCATCATCCTGGGCTTCCCGGGGAGCGGTGCCACAGCGAGCGGGAGACCTGCCGAGGGTCGGCACCCGAGGGTCGGACGTCGGCGTACGGCGACACCGCGAACCCGCTGCTGTGCACGAGCACCCGACGCGGCCGACCGTCGCCGGCCCCCGTCGGCCGCGGCGCGGCAGCAATCAGGTCCTGCACCGCACCGAGACCCTCGCGGCGCCAGAGGTCGTGCAGCTCGGTGAGCTCCCACGCTCCGGTGGCGCGCAGCGAGACGCCGCGGTGACCCGTGCGGCGCAGGTCGCCGCGCACCACCAGCAGCCACGATCCGAAGACCGTCTGGGCGTAGGGGCCCTGGGCGTCCTCGAAGAACGTGGCGTCGACCGGACCGGTGGAGTCGTCGAGGGTGAGGAAGACGACGCGTCGTCCGCTGCGGATGGGCGGGGTCTGGGTGGCGACCTTCACGCCGGCGACGAGCAGCTCGCTGCGGCTGCGTTGGGCCAGCAGGTCGCGGCTGCGGGTCGTGCCGAGGGCGTCGAGGAACCGGGCGTGTCCGTCGAGCACGTGACGACTGACGTCGAGCCCGAGGATCTCGAGCTCAGCCGCGACCGACTCGGCCGCGCTGAGCTCGGGCAGCCCCGACACCTCGCCCTCTCGTGGGGCGTCGCCGAGATCGAGGCTGAGCTGCACCGACTCGATCGGCGGCGGAGCCGCGCTCGTGCGGCTCTGGGCCGAGGCACGCGCCCAGACGCCCGGGTCGCCGAGGGCGTGACGCTCCGGCCCGGTGGGCGCGGCGCGCGCCCCCGGATCGGTGCTGTTGCGGGCCGCGGCGTCGGCGCTGCGGGTGTCGGCCGGGCGGACGCGC
>NZ_JAXMNS010000341.1:0-4230 GCF_034670285.1 Nocardioides sp.
CTGCTCCTCGACGAGCCGCTCTCCGCGCTCGATGCGGGTCTGCGCGAGCGGCTCGCGGGTGACCTCCACGACATCCTCCGCGAGGCAGGCACCACGACGCTGGTCGTGACCCACGACCAGGAGGAGGCCTTCGCGCTCGCCGACCGGCTGGTGGTGATGCGGGACGGGCGCATCGTGCAGCAGGGCGACATCGCCGAGGTCTGGGCCCGCCCGGCCGACGCCTGGACTGCGCTCTTCGTGGGCTACGCCCGGGTGCTCGAGGGGGCGCCGGCCGCCCGGCTGCTGCAGGCGGCCGGGCTGCGGGGGAGCGCTGTCGCGCTGCGCCGCTCGGCCCTCACGGTCGGCAGCGGCGCGCGATCGGTCCTCGAGGGCACGGTGCGCTCGGTGCGGGCCACCCCCGACGCCATCCGCCTGGTGGTCGACGTCACCGGGATCGGCGAGGTCGACGCCCTCGCCTCACCGGCCGCCCGGGCCGGGGTGGGCGACGCGGTCGGCCTGGACGTCGACGAGTCGCGCCTGGCCGCGCTCCCGGTCCGATGACCAGGGAACTCGCTCAGATCGCGGCGCGCAGAGCGATCTCCTAGACTATTCGGGTGTACCGCCGTGCCTATGTGACCCTCGTTGGCGTCGCCGCCGTGATGGGGACGTTGGCCGTGATCGTCTCCCTCCGCTACGACCGACCCCTGCTCGACCCCGAGGGCAGCTTCCTGGGGCCGTCCTGGGCGCGCCTGCCGCTGCTTCTGATGGGTGCGGTGCTGCTGGACCTGCTGCCGCGCACCCTGTGGCACTCGCGGCTGCGTCCCTCGGCCATGGTGCCGCTGGTCCGTGAGCGACTGCGGACTCACTGGACGCCCGAGCGGATGACCTTGGTGGCGCTGGGCGTCATCTGCTTCTACGTGACCTACGTCAGCTATCGCAACCTCAAGTCTGCGCTGCCGTTCGTCCGGTCTTTCGACAACCCCAACGACATGTTCGATCGCGAGCTCAACACCATCGACCGGGTGCTGTTCTTCGGCAACCAGCCCGGCCCGGTGCTCCACGACCTGATCGGCACCGACCTGTCGGCCCACGTGCTGTCGTCGATCTACCTGTGGTTCCTGCCGCTGGTGCCGCTCGCCCTCACCGCCTGGCTGGTGTGGTCGCGCAACATCTCCTTCGGCTACTGGTTCGCGACCTCGCAGTGCATCGCCTGGTCGTTGGGCACCGCCTCCTACTACGCGCTGCCGACCCTGGGGCCGGCCTTCCACTTCGCGCCCGGCTACACCGCGCTGACCCACACCGCCACCTCCGACCTCATCGAGGGCCTGAGCCGCTCCCGCAACAAGGTCCTCTACGGCGACTACGACGGCAGCAGCGTCGAGGGCATCGTCAACTCCGTGGCCGGCTTCGCGAGCCTGCACTGCGCGATCACCCTGCTCGTCGCGCTGATGGTGCAGTTCACGCTGCGCAGCCGGCTGCTCAAGATCGTCTTCTGGGTCAACTTCGCCGTCACCGTCGTCGCGACCGTCTACTTCGGGTGGCACTACCTCGCCGACGACCTCGCCGGGATCATGATCGCCCTCGTGTCCTTCTACCTCGGTGGTCTCGCCACCGGGCAGAAGTTCGACCGGCACAGCCTCCACTCGCACCCCACCACGACCACCGAGAAGGTTCCGGTCAGCGTCGACTGACCCGGGTGGCGTACTTCGCGGCGAGGTCTGCGGGGTCGAGGTCGCCGTCGAGCAGTCGACGCGTCGGCCAGCGGCTGACGTCGATGCCCGCGGCGATCGGCAGGCCGGTGAGCACGTCGAGGTCGGCGGCGTAGCGCTCGGCGATCCGTAGCAGCTCGGCGGCGGTCGGTGCGGTTCCGGTCACCTGCTCGGCGCCCGCCAGCTCGTGACGCAACGGAGGGGGACGCCGGAAACGGCGTAGGGCGAGGTGGTCGGTGACCCGGTCGAGGGTGCCCGAGAAGTCGGACAGCATCGCCCCGAACTCGAGCACCAGCCACTGCTCCGGCGCGAAGACCCCGACGCCACGGGTGAGCTGCTCGCCGTACAGCCCGCGCGAGAAGATCGACCGGGACCCCTTGAAACCGCTCGGAGTGACCTCGTCCGGGACTGGCAGGTCGAGGTAGCGCTCGACGACTTCGGGCCAGTCCTCGGCCAGCCCCCCGATGCCCTTCGTGACCTTGCGCTCCGAGCGCTCGCGCTGCATCCGCCACTGCGAGTAGGCGCGGTCGATCGGGTCGCGCAGGACGGCGATCAGCCGGGTGTCGGGGTTGTAGTCGTGCATGTGCGCCAGCGCGTGCGGCCACCACAGGTAGGCGGGGGTGGCATCGCCGACGATGCGCTGCTCGGGCTTGGCTCGCGGCACCACGTGGGTGTCGTAGGGCGGGGCGGTCCAGTCGATCTCGAGGTCGTTGAAGAAGGTCGCCTCCTTGCGGGGGGCGCGCACGACCTGCGGGTGGGCGGTGATCGCCCGCGACAACGTCGAGGTCCCGGCCTTCTGCACCCCGACGATCGAGAAGCCGTAGCGCAGGGGCTCCCCGACGGGCCCGGTCTGGGGCCCGGTCTGGGCTGCGGGCGCGCGGCTGGTCACCGGCGCACGGTAGCAATCTGGCGGACCCCAGGTCCGCGGACCACCAGTAAGAGGGTGTGCACCGAGGTGACCGGCCAGTAGTTTGGGGCCATGGCTACCGAGACCGTGTCATCCGATGCTGCCGCCCCGATCGTCGACAGCGAGGCCGCCCGGGTCGCGGCCGCCGAGGAGGGCGTCTACGTGCGCCCCCACATCGACGTTGCCGCCATGCAGCGGCTGCTCGACGGCCGCTACGCCGACGTCCGCGACCTCGTGCGCTCCAACCTCACCGACTACGCCTCGGTGCTCGTCGACCAGGAGGAGATGACGACGGCCGACTTCCGCGAGCGCGTCAAGGACGTCATCCTCGAGCTGGCAGCGACCGGTCAGACCGGGCTGGGCTTCCCGGAGGAGTACGGCGGTGGCGGCGACATCGGAGCGTCCCTCGCGGCGTTCGAGACGCTGGCACTCGGCGACCTGTCGGTGCTGGTGAAGGTCGGCGTGCAGTTCGGGCTCTTCGGTGGAGCGATCCTCCAGCTCGGCACCGAGCGGCACCACGAGCGCTACCTCGCCGACATCGTCAGCGGTGAGCTGATGGGGTGCTTCGCGATGACCGAGACCGGGCACGGCTCCAACGTGCAGGCCCTGGGCACGATCGCGACCTACGACGCCGACACCCAGGAGTTCGTCATCGAGACGACCTCCGAGGAGGCCGGCAAGGACTACATCGGCAACGCAGCCGTGCACGGCCAGCTCGCCGTGGTGTTCGCCCGGCTCGAGGTCGGTGGCGAGGAGCGCGGCGTCCACGCCTTCGTCGTCCCCATCCGCGAGGGCGGCGAGCCGTGCGCCGGCGTCCGCATCGAGGACGACGGCCTCAAGATGGGCCTCAACGGCGTCGACAACGGGCGCCTGTGGTTCTCCGGGGTGCGGGTGCCACGTGAGGCGCTGCTCAACCGCTTCGCCGACGTCACTGCCGACGGCGCCTACGAGAGCGAGATCGAGAACGCCAACAAGCGCTTCTTCACCACCCTCGGCACGCTCGTCCAGGGACGCGTGTGCGTCGGGGGTGCCGGCATCAACGCGGCGAAGGTCGCGATCGCCATCGCGATCAAGTACGGCCTGAGGCGTCGTCAGTTCGAGGCGTCCAGCGAGGACGAGGAAGAGCTGATCCTCGACTACGGGATGCACCAGCGTCGGCTCTTCCCGCTGCTGGCCCGCACCTATGCCCTGCACTTCGCCCAGGAGGTCGTGGCCGCTCAGGTGCACGACGTCTTCTCCGGCACCGTGGACGACGAGATCGCCCGCCGCCAGCTCGAGTCGCGCGCCGCCGGCACCAAGGCGCTCGGCACGTGGCACGCCACCCGCACCATCCAGGAGTGCCGCGAGGCATGCGGGGGAGCGGGCTACCTCGCCGAGAACCGTTTCGCCGCGCTGAAGGCCGACACGGACGTCTTCACCACCTTCGAGGGCGACAACCACGTCCTGCTCCAGCTCGTCGCCAAGGGGCTGCTCACCGACTACTCGAGCAACTTCTCCGAGATGGACCAGTTCGGCATGGTCCGGTTCGTGGCCGAGCTCGGCGTCGAGACGATCATCGAGAAGACCGGTGTGCACAAGCTGCTCGAGCGCATCAAGGACGTGCTCCCCGGCGGCGACGAGGGCTGGGACCAGGAG
>NZ_JAXMNS010000342.1:0-4221 GCF_034670285.1 Nocardioides sp.
GGCCGCCTCCCCCACCGCGGGAGGCGGCCGATTCGTCGTTCAGGGGCCGGTCGAGCAGAGCTCAGCGCGGCTGGTCGGGGATGTCGCCGGCCAGGAACCACAGCGCTGCGGCGACCCCGCCGAGCATGATCACGTCGATGGAGCGGTGTCGCACGGCGAGCATCCCGGCGTCGCGTCGAGGCAGGACCAGCCTCAGCAGCGCCGCTGCGCCCAGCGCGCCGGCGACCACACGGACACCCACCCGCCAGTCACTCAGGGCCACCAGGGCGATCCCCAGCGAGGCCACGAGCAGCACCACGAGGTAGCACGCCCCGCCGATCGTCGACGGGTAGCGCCGCTCGACCGGCTCGTGGAGCTCGGGGGCCGGCTCGATCGGCTCGAACCCCTCGGGGCGCTGGCTCATCAACTCAGTCAGTCCTGGCCCAGGGCCCGCTCGGCGCTGGAGACGATGTTGGAGAGCAGCATCGCACGCGTCATCGGGCCCACCCCACCAGGGTTGGGTGAGACCCAGCCGGCGGTCTCCCACACGTCGTCCGCGAGGTCGCCGGCGATCTTGCCGTCGACGCGCGAGACGCCCACGTCGAGCAGGGCAGCACCGGGCTTGATCATGTCGCCGGTGATGATGCCGGGCACGCCCGCAGCAGCGACGACGATGTCGGCCTGGCGCACGTGGGCCGCCAGGTCGCGCGTGCCGGTGTGGCACAGGGTGACGGTGGAGTTCTCCGAGCGACGGGTCAGCAGCAGGCCGAGCGGACGACCGACGGTGAGCCCGCGGCCCACCACCACGACCTCGGCACCGTTGAGCTCGACGCCGTGACGGCGCAGCAGCTCGATGCACCCGATGGGGGTGCACGGCAGCGAGCCCGCCTCCCCCAGCACGAGCTTGCCGAGGTTGGTCGGGTGCAGGCCGTCGACGTCCTTGTCGGGGTCGACGCGCGAGAGCAGGGCGAACTCGTCGAGGCCGGTGGGCTGCTGCACCAGGAAGCCGGTGCAGGACGGGTCTGCGTTGAGCTCGTCGATGACCGCCTCGACCTCGGCCTGGGTCGCGGTCGCGGGCAGGTCGCGACGGATCGACTCGATGCCGATCTCGGCGCAGTCCTTGTGCTTGGCGCCGACGTACCAGTGCGAGCCCGGGTCGTCGCCGACCAGGACGGTGCCCAGGCCGGGCACGACGCCCTGCTCCTTGAGGCGGGCGACCCGCTCGGTCAGCTCGACCTTGATGGCCTTGAGGGTGGCGGTGCCGTCGAGACGTTGTGCAGTCACGTGGTCATCCTGTCACTGGAAGTGGTGGAGGGTTCGGGTTGAGGTCGGGTCCGACTTTGTGGGTACCGCCGGTGGGGACCTCACCGGGTCTCGACACGCGGGTCACGGCTTCGCAAGCTCAGCCGTGCCGCTTGCTCGACCACCGACGATCGCGTCCTCGCAGGCTCGGTCGCGATCAGTGCGCGAAGTGCCGGGTGCCGGTGAAGTACATCGTCACGCCGGCAGCGGTGCAGGCGTCGATGGTGAGCTGGTCACGCATCGAGCCACCCGGCTGCACGATGGCGCTGATGCCGGCATCGATGAGGAGCTGGGGGCCGTCCTCGAAGGGGAAGAACGCGTCGGAGGCGGCCACCGAGCCGGCGGCGCGGTCGGCGGCGCGGGTCACCGCGAGCTTGCAGGAGTCGACGCGGTTGACCTGACCCATGCCGACGCCGACCGAGGCGCCGTCCTTGGCCAGGAGGATCGCGTTGGACTTGACCGAGCGGCAGGCCTTCCAGGCGAAGGCGAGGTCGGCCAGCACCTCGGCGGAGGCGGGCTCGCCGGAGGCGAGGGTCCAGGTCGACGGGTCGTCGCCGCCACCCTCGACGGACGCGGTGACGTAGTCGCGCTGCTGGAGCAGCACACCGCCCGAGATCGGACGGAGCTCGACCTCGCCGGTCGCCATCGGCTCGCAGACGAGCAGGCGCACGTTCTTCTTCGCGGCGAGCACCTCGACGGCACCCTCGTCGTAGCCCGGGGCCACGACGACCTCGGTGAAGACCTCGGCGACCTGCTGGGCCATCTCGACCGAGACCGGCACGTTGGTGGCGATCACGCCACCGAACGCGGAGACCGGGTCGCAGGCGTGGGCGCGGCGGTGCGCCTCGGCCACGTCGGCACCGACGGCGATGCCGCACGGGTTGGCGTGCTTGATGATCGCGACCGTCGGCTCGTCGAAGGTGTACGCCGCGCGGCGGGCCGCGTCGGAGTCGAGGTAGTTGTTGTAGGACATCTCCTTGCCGTGCAGCTGCGTCGCCTGAGCGAGGCCGCCGCCGGCCGGGCTGGTGTAGAGCGCGGCGCCCTGGTGGGGGTTCTCGCCGTAGCGCAGCACCGCCGCCTTGTCCCAGGTGCCACCGATCCACGCGGGGAAGCCGGTGCTCTCGCCGTCGACGACCGAGGTGTCGGTGAGCACGCTGCCCATCCACGAGGCCACGGCGACGTCGTACGACGCGGTGTGCACGAACGCCTCGGCGGCCAGCTGCTTGCGCTGGGCGAGGGTGAAGCCGCCGGCGGCGACTGCAGCCAGCACGTCGTCGTAGCGCACGGGCGAGGTGACGATGGCGACCGACGGGTGGTTCTTGGCCGCGGCGCGCACCATCGAGGGTCCCCCGATGTCGATCTGCTCGACGCACGCGTCGGCGTCGGCACCCGAGGCGACGGTGTCGGTGAAGGGGTAGAGGTTCGAGACGACGAGGTCGAACGGCTCGACCCCGAGGTCGGCGAGCTGCGCGACGTGGGAGTCGAGGCGACGGTCGGCCAGGATGCCTGCGTGCACCTTGGGGTGCAGGGTCTTGACGCGGCCGTCGAGGCACTCGGGGAAGCCGGTGAGGTCCTCGACCTTGGTGACCGGCAGGCCGAGGCCCTCGATCAGGGCGGCCGAGCCGCCGGTCGAGACCAGCGCGACGCCGGCGTCGTGCAGCGCACGCACCAGGCCCTCGAGGCCGGACTTGTCGTAGACCGAGACCAACGCTCGGCGGATCGGGATCTGCTCGCTCATGACAGGGTTCTCCTCATCTCGTGATGGGGGCCACCCAGGCGTTCGATGACCTCACTGCTTCCCCTGAGACGGGGGCACTCCCCGGTGGTCGCCCACCTGCGCCAGTCGTGTGCCCTCACCCTAGAGGTTGGCGGCCCTGGTGCCGAACCGTGCCGAACCTGACCTGACGGCCCTCGACCACGAAGCCCTCGCGCGCCATCCGACCGACGGCCTCGACGAGCATCGTGCGCTCGGCGCTCTTGATGCGTTCGTGGAGCGACTCGACGTCGTCGTCGGGCTCGACGTCCACCGCGCTCTGCGCCACGATCGGGCCCGTGTCGACGCCGGCGTCGACGACGAACAGGGTGCAACCGGTGACCTTGACGCCGTACTCAAGGGCGTCGGCGGGGCCGCGCATCCCGGGGAAGGAGGGCGACAGCGCAGGGTGGGTGTTGAGCACGCGGCCGCCGAAAGCCGACAGGAAGCTCTCCCCCACCAGCTTCATGAAGCCGGCCAGCACGACCACGTCCGGTCGATGGGCCGCCACCGCCGCCGCGAGGTCGGCGTCCCAGGCGGCGCGGTCGTCGAAGTCCTTCACGCGCCGGACGAACGTCTCGACCCCGGCTCGCTGCGCCCGCTCGAGGCCCTCGATGTTGTCGCGATCGGCTCCGACGGCGACGACCTCGGCGCCGTAGGCGGGGTCGGTCGCGGCGTCGAGCAGCGCCTGGAGGTTGGTCCCGCTCCCGGAGACGAGGACGACGAGGCGGGCCGCCGGGCGGTCGGGGTTGGCGGGCACGCCCGAGACCTTACTGCGTCAGGTCGGGCTCGAGCTCGATCTCCACGGGCATGGACCGGCGCTGCCACCAGGTGATCGCCAGGGCGCCGAGCAGACCGCCGATCCCGAACGAGGTGACGGCGTGCAGCGCGGTGTCGAAGGCGTACGGCGCGACGTCTCGCATGCGGCCCGGGCCGACCGAGCCGCCCGCCACCGAGGCGATCAGGCCGAGCACGAGACCGGCCAGGATCCCGCCGGCGCACCCGCGCAGAGCCGCGTCGGTGTAGCCGAAGACCGGGGCCCGACGCTGGTGCAGCACCACGGCGACGGCGGCCACCAGGGGTGGGAGCAACATCAACCAGACCGTCCAGCCCGGCACGGCACCTTCGTCGGGCAGGGCGGCGAGCATCGGAAAGCTCGGCAGCGGTCCGAGCACGACCACGCTCGG
>NZ_JAXMNS010000343.1:0-4191 GCF_034670285.1 Nocardioides sp.
CGCCGTCGTCACCCGAGGTGTCGCCGACCACCCGGACCCGGTCGCCCACCACGACGCCCTTGCGTCCGAGGGGACGGGCCTTGACCGCCAGCACGGTCTCGCCACCCAGCAGCAGGGTGAACCGGCCACGGTCGACCGTCACGACCCGCGCCTCGACCGCGTCGTCGTACGACGGTCGGTCCTTGGTGCGCGGTCGGGTGCGGCGTCGCGGACGGTCGTAGTGCTCGATGTCGTGGGTGGAGTAGCGATCGCGCCCGCTCATGCGGCGGCCTTCACGCGAGCAGTCCGGCCCAGAAGCCGGCGAAGTCGGGGAACGTCTTCGCGGTGGTTGCGACGTTCTCGACCAGCACCCCGTCGACGACCGCGCCGATGATCACGCCTGCGTGCGCCATCCGGTGGTCGGCGTAGGTGTGCCAGGTGCCGGCGTGCAGCGGGGCAGGGGTGATCGAGAGCCCGTCAGGGTGCTCCACGACGTCTGCCCCCAGGGCGTTGAGCTCGGTGGCCAGGGCGGTCAGCCGGTCGGTCTCGTGGCCGCGGATGTGAGCGATCCCGCGCAGGTGCGACGGCGTCGAGGCCAGCGCGCACAGCGCCGCGATCGCCGGCGTGAGCTCGCCGACGTCGTGCATGTCGAGGTCGACCCCCACCAGCCGGTCGGGACCGGTGACCCGCAGCCCGTCGGTGACCCGCTCGACGGTGCAGCCCATCAGGCTCAGGATCTCGCGCAGGTCGTCGCCGGGCTGTGTGGTGGTCTCCGGCCAGTGGCGCACCGTGACGCTGCCGCCGGTGACCGCGGCCAGGGCCAGGAACGGCGCCGCGTTGGACAGGTCGGGCTCGATCACGCGGTCGACGGCGGAGATCGTGCCGGGGGAGACCCGCCAGCGGTCCTTCTCGCCGTCGTCGACGGTGACCCCGTGCTCGCGCAGCATCTCGACCGTCATGTCGATGTGGGGGAGCGAGGGCACCGGGTCGCCCTCGTGGACGACGTCGACGCCGTGCTCGTAGCGGGCGCCGGCGAGGAGGAGGGCCGAGACGAACTGGGAGGACGCGGAGGCGTCGATGACGACCCTCCCGCCCGGCACGCTCCCGGAGCCGCGGATCGCGAACGGAAGTGAACCGCGTCCCTCGTCGTCGACGTCGACCCCGAGCGACCGCAGAGCGCTCAGCACCTCGCCGACCGGGCGCTGGCGCATGTGCTCGTCACCGTCGAAGGAGACCGCACCGGTGGACAGCCCGGCGATCGGCGGGACGAAGCGCATCACGGTGCCCGCGAGGCCGCAGTCGACCTCGGCCTCGCCGGCGAAAACTGCGGGCGTGACGTGCCAGTCGTCGCTCGAGGTGTCGACCTTCGCGCCGAGCGCGTTGAGCGCGCTCGCCATCAACAGGGTGTCGCGCGAGCGCAGAGCCTGGCGCACGACCGACGGGGAGTCGGCCAGTGCAGCGAGGATCAGGGCGCGGTTGGTCAGCGATTTGCTCCCGGGCAACGACACCGTGAGGTCCACCGGCGTCAGGGCACGGGGCACCGGCCAGGGGTCGTCGATCACGTCAGCAGTGGGTCCGGGCACCCGCGCAGGCTATCGGCTCAGACGTCAGCCGAGCTTGGCGCCGGCGAGCTTGGTGACGTGCTTGGTCTCGCGGCGGGCGTCCTTGGCGGCACGGCGGGCTCGCCACGCCACGCCGGGCTTCCCGTCGGTGTCGCCTGCAGCGATGATCGCGCCGCCCAGCATCGAGAGGTTCTTGAAGAAGTGCATCTGCATCGTCTTCTTCACCGCGGGGTCGCTCTCGCTCCAGAAGGGGTGACCCGCGACCGTCGTCGGCACCATGCTGGCCGACAGGGCCAGGGCGCCGAGACGCGGTGCCTTGCCCGTCGCCAGGGCCAGACCGCCGGCGATCTGCACCGCGGCGTTGATCTTGACCAGGGTCTCGGGGTTGTTGCTGAGCGGGACTCCGGCGTTGCGCACCTTCGGCACGACCGCGTCGGCCACCGGCGACGCCTTGGTCGCGAAGGCCTCGGCGTTGCGCAGGGCGCTCTGGGCGCCGTAGATGAAACCGGCAGCGAGAAGGGGACGGGCGATCAATCGGCTCACAGACATGGGTCCTTCCTACAGGACCGACCGGGGGAGTCTCCTCACCCCTGCACGCGAGTGCTGCTCCGCGTCGGCGGTGCGCACTAGGGTGGCGCGCATGTGCGGCAGGTATGCGTCGAGCCGGCGCCCCGAGGAGCTCCTGGAGGAGTTCGAGGTCGTCGAGTCCCGCGTGTCGACGCCGCTGGCGCCCGACTACAACGTTGCTCCGACCAAGGAGGTCTACGCGGTCGTCGAGCGCCCGCCGGCCAAGGACTCACCGGAGCCGGCCGAGCGTCAGCTGCGGGTCCTCACCTGGGGCCTCGTGCCGTCGTGGGCCAAGGACCCGAGCATCGGCAACCGGATGATCAACGCGCGCATGGAGACCGTCGCCGAGAAGCCGGCCTACCGCCGCGCCTTCGCCGCCCGCCGCTGCCTGCTGCCGGCCGACGGCTACTACGAGTGGTACCCCACCGACCAGCTGACGGCCGCAGGCAAGCCCCGCAAGCAACCGTTCTTCATCCGCCCGCGCGACGGGGCGAGCCTGGCGATGGCCGGCCTCTACGAGATCTGGCGCGACCCCGACCGTGCCGACGACGACCCCGATCGCTTTCGCTGGACCTGCACCGTCATCACCACCGACGCGACCGACGACCTGGGCCGCATCCACGACCGGATGCCGCTGATGGTCGAGCCCGAGCGTCGTGCCGCCTGGCTCGACCCGCGCACGCCGCGTGCCGAGCTGTTCGACCTGCTCGTGCCGGCTGCGCCGGGCAGTCTGGAGGCCTACCCCGTCTCGACGCGGGTGGGCAACGTGCGCAACAACGGCCCCGAGCTCGTCGAGCCGCTGCCGCTGGAGCCCGAGGAAGCGGAGTCCCTCAGATGAAGTCCGAGCTCACGGTCGCCACGCCGTACGGCGAGGGCCGGTTGGTCAGCCACCGTGCCCGCAAGCCGATCGCCACCCTGCTGCTGAGCCACGGCGCCGGCAACGGCATCGAGTCACGCGACCTCGAGGCGCTGGCCGACCACCTGCCGCGCAACAACGTCACCGTCGTCCGCTTCGAGCAGCCCTGGCGAGTGGCCGGGCGCAAGGTCGCCACTTCACCGCCCACCCTCGACGCCGCGCTGATCGCCGGTGCCGACCGGCTCCGGGTCCGCACGCCACTCATCGTCGGAGGACGATCGGCAGGGGCGCGTTCCGCGGCTCGCACGGCCAAGGGGCTCGGCGCGGTCGCGTGCCTGGCCCTGGCGTTCCCGCTGCACCCGCCGGGCAAGCCGGAGAAGAGCCGGGTCTCCGAGCTGCAGCGGGCCCGGGTGACCACCCTGGTCGTGCAGGGCGAGCGCGACACCATGGGGCGTCCCGAGGAGTTCCCGGAGTCGATCCGGGGCCTCGACCTGGTCGTCGTCCCCGGAGCCGACCACGGGTTCAAGGTCCCCGCTCGCGGTCCGGTGACCCAGGAGCAGGCGCTCGAGATCCTCGTCGAGTCGACCCTGGAGTGGATCGTGCGCGAGGCCGTGGGGAATGCTGCCCGCACCTGAGATGTTCCCCCCTCGTGATGGAACTACTGGAGCGACCGGTCACCGGCCCCGCCGCCGACACCACCACCCGTGCGCCTGCGTCATCCTTCGTGCGCGGGGGCACCGTAGGCTGGGCAGCGATGACTGACTCGCTGACCGAACCCACGACCGAGACGACGGAGCCCGAACCCGTCGATCTCGAGACCGAGACGCAGGCAGAGCGCTCGTTGCGCTTCGAGCGCGACGCACTGCCCTTCCTCGACCAGCTCTACTCGGCGGCGATGCGGATGACCCGCAACCCCGCCGACGCGGAGGACCTGGTGCAGGAGACCTTTGCGAAGGCCTACTCGGCCTTCCACCAGTTCAAGCCCGGCACCAACTTGAAGGCTTGGCTCTACCGGATCCTCACCAACACGTTCATCAACACCTACCGCAAGAAGCAGCGCCAGCCGCAGCAGTCGATGTCCGAGGACGTCGAGGACTGGCAGCTCGCCCGCGCGGAGTCGCACACGTCGACCGGTTTGAAGTCGGCGGAGATGGAGGCGCTGGAGCACCTCCCTGACTCGCAGGTCAAGGACGCCCTCCAGCGGCTGCCTGAGGAGTTCCGCCTGGC
>NZ_JAXMNS010000344.1:0-4188 GCF_034670285.1 Nocardioides sp.
GGTCGACGGCCAGGCGGTGCCGGCCGCGCAGGGTCAGGCGCGCCTGCTCGATGGCCATCAGCTCGTCGGAGGTGACGTAGACGGTCATCTTCTCGTCGTGGCGGATGCGGCCGCACGCCGCTGCCTTGGACGGCTCGGGCTCGTTCGCGGGCGGCGCCTCGGCGACGTCCGGCACGGCGCGCACGGCCGACTCGGCCACTGACGGTGCCTCGGTGACACCGGGGCTGGTGGGACGGAACAGGTCGTCGGCGGCGGGAAGGCTCACGCGTCGGGCCATCGCGACAGCACCTCCTTCGCGAGCTGACGGTAGGAGTCGGCCCCGGCAGACGAGCTGGCGTACGTCGTGATCGGCTCGCCCGCGACGGTCGAGTCGGAGAACTTCACGGTGCGGCGGATGACGGTGTGGAACACCGTGTCGCCCCACGCCTGGACCAGGCGCTCCATGACCTCGCGACCGTGGAGCGTGCGGCCGTCGAACATCGTGCCGAGCACCCCCTCGATCTCGAGGCGCGGGTTGAGCCGCTCGCGCACCGTGTCGATGGTCGTCTTCAGCAGCGCGACGCCGCGCAGGGCGAAGTACTCGCACTCCAGGGGCACGATGACACCGTCGGAGGCCGTCAGCGCGTTGACGGTCAGCAGGCCGAGCGAGGGCTGGCAGTCGATCAGGATGACGTCGTACTGCGCCAGGGCCGGTGCGAGCACGCGCTGGAGGGTCTGCTCGCGGGCGACCTCGTTGACCAGCTGCACCTCAGCGGCCGACAGGTCGATGTTGGAGGGCAGCAGGTCCATCCCGGGTACGCCGGAGGGCACCACGACGTCCTCGAGGGTGACGTCGGCCTGCAGCAGCAGGTTGTAGATCGTCAGGTCCATCTCGTGCGGGTTGAGACCCAGACCGACCGACAGCGAGCCTTGCGGGTCGAAGTCGACCAGCAGGACCTTGCGGCCGAACTCCGCCAGCGACGCACCGAGGTTGATGGTGGTCGTGGTCTTGCCGACCCCACCCTTCTGGTTGCACATGGAGACCACGCGGGCGTTGCCGTGGGTGGTCAGCGCCTTGGGCTCGGGCAGCACCGGCATGGGTCGACCCGTCGGACCCAGCTCGGCCTTCGGGGCAGGCCCTGTGGCCGGGGAGGCGGGCTTGTCGAACGGCAGCATCGAGGCGTCCTTGACGTCGTCGACGTCAGTGCTGGCGGCGCTGGCGGTGCCGGCGGACGGCATGGCGATCCGCGGCGGCATGAGTGGTGCGCCGTGCATTCCCTCGCTCATGTGCGTGCTCCCTCTGCATTGCGCTGCGTTGCGGTGTGCGGGCCCTCCCAGTGAACAATGTCGACACAGCGACATCAGAGCGGCTCGCCGCGGACTCTAGGCCGTATCGCCCACGGGTCCTAGGGCGGGCTCCCCTGGACTTGGTAGCAGGTCCCAATCTGTGGAGAACCTGCCCGTTCCTGTGCACGGGCTCCCTCCCGTCCCCCACAGGGACGACTCCACTGTGGAGAACTCTGTGGAGAACTCGTGGAGAACTCGCAGGCCGGCTCAGTCGGACAGACAGCGCAGTGCGACGCTCGCCAGGACCAGCTCGCCGGCCTCGTCGGAGGCGTCGAGATCGGCGATCGCCTCGATGACCCAGTCACGGTCGCCGGCGGGGTCCGCGATGGTCTGGGTGACCCGCCACAGTCGAGCCGTGACGTCCTCGGCGCCGGCCGGCTCACCGGTGGCGACCTCGATGCGGAGAAGGTCGGGTCCGCGGGCGTCGCCGTCGGTCTGGACCGTGTCGTGCTGGGCGTAGTAGTCCTCGATGGCGGCGTCCCAGGCCGACCTGGTCATCACCACCTCCCGAGGCGGGTCGGTGCGGTCGGCTGCTGCTCGCTCGAGAGCCATCAGCCCGTCGAGGTTGTCGCGGGCGACCAGGTCGACCCGTCGCCACATCGCGTTGCGCACCATCACCCGGAACGCGCGATCCTGCTGGGAGATCGGTCGCGGCGAGGTCGGCGGGGCGGGCTCGCCGATGCCCTGCGCCTGGTCGGGGTCACTCAACGCCTCCCACTCGTCCAGCAGCGAGGAGTCGGTCTGACGGATGGTCTCGGCCAACCACTCCATGAGGTCGTCGAGCTCGGGCGTGCGGTGGGCGTCGGGCACCGTCTGCCGCAGTGCCCGGTAGGCGTCGGTGAGGTAGCGCAGCACCAGGCCCTCCGAACGGGCCAGGGCGTAGCGGGAGCAGAAGTCGGTGAAGCTCATGCCCTGCTCGTAGAGCTCGCGCACGACTGCCTTGGGGCCGAGGGCGTCCTCGGAGAGCCACGGGTGGCTCTGGCGGTAGAGCTCGTAGGTGGCTTCCAGCATCTCGGCCAGGGGCTGAGGCCAGGTGATCTGGTCGAGCAGCGCCATCCGCTCGTCGTACTCGAGGCCGTCGGCCTTCATCTCCCCGATCGCCTCGCCACGCGCGGAGTGCTGCTGGGCGAAGAGGATCTGGCGCGGGGCGTCGAGGACCGCCTCGATCACCGAGACGATGTCGAGGGTGTAGGTCTCCGACTCCGGGTCGAGCACGTCGAGCGCCGCGAGGGCGAAGTGCGAGAGCGGCTGGTTGAGCGCGAACTCGGGCGGCAGGTCGTGTGTCAGCACGTAGCGACGCCCGAACTCGTCGACCTCGTCGAGCCGGGTGATCGTCTCGGACTGCAGCAGGCTCCGAGCCAGGCGCAGCGCGCGTCGACTCAGCCGCAGCTGCTGCTTGCGCGGCTCGTGGTTGTCGTGGAGCAGCCGCCGCAGGACCGCGAAGGCGTCCTCCTCGCGGGTCAGGACGTTGATGAGCATGGCGTTGTCGACCCGCATCCGCGAGACCAGCTGCTCGGGCACCCCGGCCACGAGCTTCTCGAAGGTCTGCTCGGTCCACACCACGGTGCCCTCGGGTGGCTTCTTGAGCTGCGCCTTGCTCTTGCGCTTGGCGTTGGCGCCCGGGGCAGCGTTCTTGGCGTCGGCCTTGGCCTTGGCCTTCTCGTTCTCGATCGTGTGCTCGGGAGCCTGGACGACGACGTAGCCGGCGGTGTCGAAACCGGCCCGGCCCGCGCGGCCGGCGATCTGGAGGAACTCGCGGGTGCGCAGGACGCGCGATCGCGAGCCGTCGTACTTGGCCAGGCCGGTGAAGAGCACCGTGCGGATCGGGACGTTGATACCGACCCCGAGGGTGTCGGTGCCGCTGATCACCGTCAGCAGGCCCGCCTGGGCCAGCTGCTCGACCGCGCGGCGGTAGCGCGGCAGCATGCCGGCGTGGTGGACGCCGATGCCGCGCCGCAGCAGCTTGGAGAGGGTCTTGCCGAAGCCGGCCCCGAAGCGGAAGCCACCGAGGTGCTCGGCGATCGCCTCCTTCTGCGAGTCCTTCAGCGCGGTCGAGACGACCTTGTTGTTGAGCAGGTTGGTCGCCTGCTCGACCGCTTCCTTCTGCGTGAAGTGCACGACGTAGACCGGCGACTGTTTGGTGGAGACGAGCTCCTCGAGGGTCTCGGCGAGCGGGGTGAGGGCCCAGGTGAAGGTCAGGGGCACCGGGCGCTCGGCGTCATCGACGATCGCGGTCTCGCGACCGTTGCGCCGGGTGAGGTCCTCGGCGATCTCGCTGACGTCACCGAGCGTGGCCGACATCAGCACGAACTGCGTCTGGGGCAGCTCGAGGAGCGGCACCTGCCAGGCCCAGCCGCGATCGGGCTCGGCGTAGAAGTGGAACTCGTCCATGACCACGAGACCGACGTCGGCGTCCGCGCCTTCGCGCAGGGCGATGTTGGCCAGGATCTCGGCGGTGCAGCAGATGATCGGCGCATCGGCGTTGACCGCCGCGTCGCCGGTGAGCATGCCGACGTTCTCGGCACCGAAGACCGCGCACAGCTCGAAGAACTTCTCGCTCACCAGCGCCTTGATGGGAGCGGTGTAGAACGACACGCGATCGTCGGCCAGGGCCGCCTTGTGAGCCCCCAGCGCCACGAGCGACTTGCCCGAGCCTGTCGGGGTGGCGAGCACGACGTTGTTGCCCGCCAGGATCTCGAGGATCGCCTCGTCCTGGTGTGGATACAGCTCCAGTCCGCGCGAGGTCGCCAGCGCGGTGATGTCGTCGTAGACGGCGTCGAAGTCGGTGCTCATGCGCGCGCCCGGGGGTGGGAGGTCGCGAAGACCTCGCGCAGGTTGTCGACGGTGACCAGGGTGTAGACC
>NZ_JAXMNS010000345.1:0-4176 GCF_034670285.1 Nocardioides sp.
TTCGGCTGCATCGAGATTGAAAACGAGTGGGCCTTGGTGTGGCCGCGCCGCTCACGGACGGTCAGCGGGATCGAGGCCCGCTCGAGGCCCGCGACGCTGCGTAGCGCGAGCACGCGGTCGACGTACGTCTGGATCGAGGCGAGGTCGCCGAACTGTCGCTCCGCCTCGAGCGTGAGCGTCGATCCCTGGTGCTCGATGGTGCCGCCCTGCTTGAGCGTCTTGGCGATTGCGTCCTCGGCCCGGTAGACGGCCTGGCGCTGACGGTCGGTGTGGGTGTGCGACATGACGCTCTCCAGTCTGTGGGTCGGGGCTCGACGCACGTTAGGGGGACCCACCGACATCTGGCGCACGTGTCAGAGTGAACGTCACGACCAACCGTGAGAACTCCTCGGAGGGCCCGTCGGCGACGGCGCGGATCGTGGTGCGGCTCGTGGCTGCGCTTGGACCGTCGGTGGCGATCGCGGTGGCGCTCGTCGTGGTCCTCCTCGCTCTCCTGCTCGGAGCGCCGGTCTGGCTCGTCACGCCGGCACTCCTCGCGGCCCTCGGCAGGCTGTTCCTCGCCCTGGAGCGGGTACGGCGCTCGAGCTGATCCTCAGGTGGGACCGCCGAGTCGGTGGCGCACCACCCTGCGGCGCAGGGTCGGGGACGCCACCACCTCGTAGCCGGCGTCGAGGAAGACCTGCAGCATCCCGACGGACGCCTCGTCCCAGATCACCGCTTTCCCGGCCGGCTGCTCGGTGGGGTAGCCCTCCAGCACTCGCGCACCACGCTGTCGTCCGTACTCGACGGTGGCGGCAGCCAGCTCGTACATCAGTCCCTGGCGACGGAATCCCTTGCGGACGACGAAGCAGGTGACCGACCAGACGCCCTCGAGCTCGGGATCCCTGCGCATCCACGGCTGCCGGCGGCTCCAGATCTTGGGATAGTTCTCCCGGGGCTCGACCGCGACCCACCCTGCCGGCTCGCCGTCGACGTAGCCGACGAGACCCGACGTCGGGCCGGAGGTCCCGCAGGCCGCCTGCTCCACGAGGGCCGCGTCGCGCTGCTCCTGGGTGGAGTCGCGCCAGATCCAACCCGCGACCTTCAGGCCCTGGCACCGGCAGGTGCGGGCACCACCGGCATCGAAGATCGTCTCGACGTCCTCGATCGTGGCCTCGTTGGCGGGGCACCAGGTGAAGTCAGGCACCTCGGCAACCTAACCCTGACCCGCTGGAGGCGCGAGCATGTGCCGCGAGAGCTGCCGGCGAGAGACCCCTTGTCGCTGACCTGCGGCTCCCTAGACTGAACGCGACCCGACCCGAGGTCGGGTCCTCATGCGGGTCGCGCTCCGCGACTCGTCCACACGAGGTTCAAGGAGGACGCATGACGCGCATCATCATCGTCGGAGGACACGGCAAGGTCGCTCGAAAGCTGACCCCGCTCCTGGTCGAGGACGGCCACCAGGTGACGTCGGTGATCCGTGACCCCGACCAGTCCGCAGCCATCAGCAAGCTCGGCGCAGAGCCCTCCGTCGCCGACGTGGCGTCGATGCAGCCCCACGAGCTAGAGGGCCTGCTACGCGGTCAAGACCTCGTCGTTGGGGCGGCCGGCGCCGGCGGCGGCTCCGCCGTGTAGACCTACGCCCTCGACCGCGACGCAGCGATCCGCTCCATGGACGCCGCCGCAGCTGCCGGGGCCGAGCGCTACGTGATGGTGTCGTACTTCGGCGCAGGTCCCGACCACGGCGTACCGCCCGAGAACGACTTCTACGCCTACGCCCAGGCGAAGACCGAGGCTGACGCGCACCTCGAGGAGTCGGCCCTGAAGTGGACGATCCTCCAGCCGAGCGCCCTCACCGAAGGCCCCCCGGCCGACACCGTCGACGTGCAGGCCAGCGACGCCGGCCAGGTCTCGCGGGGCACGGTGGCGCGGATGATCCGTGCGGTCGCCGGGGCCGAGCCGGCTGCCGTGGCCGGGCTGAAGATCCCGTTCAACGACGGCGACACCCCGATCGACGACGCGCTGCGCCACGTGCGCTGACGACGGCGACCGCTGGGGCGCCGCGGCGCCCTGTCCCTCCGGTGTCAGTGCGCCATGTCGACGAAGCGCGAGTAGTGGCCCTGGAAGGCCACGGTGATGTCACGCGTCGCGCCGTTGCGGTGCTTGACCACGAGCAGGTCGGCCTCGCCGGGGCGCGTCGACTCCTTCTCGTAGGCGTCGTCGCGGTGGAGCAGGATGACCATGTCGGCGTCCTGCTCCAGGGAGCCCGACTCACGCAGGTCGCTCATCATCGGGCGCTTGTCGGCGCGCTGCTCGGGACCACGGTTGAGCTGTGAGAGCGCGATGATCGGGATCTCGAGCTCCTTGGCCAGCAGCTTGATCTGACGGGAGAACTCCGAGACCTCGAGCTGGCGCGACTCGACCTTGCGGCCTGAGGACATCAGCTGCATGTAGTCGATGACGATGAGCTGGAGGTCGTGACGCTGCTTGAGGCGGCGCGCCTTGGCTCGGATCTCCATCATCGTCATGTTGGGGCTGTCGTCGATGAACATCGGCGCCCCGGAGACCTTGCCCATGTGACGGGCGAGCTTGTCCCAGTCGGAGGAGTCCATCTTGCCGTTGCGGATGTGGTTGAGCGGGACCTTGGCCTCCGCCGAGAGCAGACGCATCGAGATCTCCGAGCGCGTCATCTCGAGGCTGAAGAAGCAGCTGGTGAGGTTGTTGTGGATCGACGCCGCTCGGCAGAAGTCGAGCGCCAACGTCGACTTCCCCATGGCGGGGCGGGCAGCCACGATGATCATCTGGCCCGAGTGCAGACCGTTGGTGAGATCGTCGAGGTCGGCGAAGCCGGTCGGGACGCCGTAGAGGCCGGACTCACGGTTCTCGATGGCCTCGATCTCGTCGAGGACCTTGTCCATGATGTCGCTCAGCGGCGCGTAGTCCTCGGCCGCTCGGCGCTCGGTGATCTGGTAGACCTCGGCCTGGGCGCGGTCGACGATGTCGTCGATCTGGCCCTCGCCGGCGAAGCCGTACTGCGCGATCTTGGTGCCGGCGTCGACGAGGCGGCGCAGGATCGCCTTCTCGCGCACGATGTGGGCGTAGTACTCGGCGTTGGACGCGATCGGGACGTTGGCGGCCAGCGTGTGGAGGTAGGGCGCGCCACCGATCTTGGCCAGCTCGCCGCGACGCTGCAGCTCGGCAGCCACGGTGATCATGTCGACCGGCTCACCGCGACCGAAGAGGTCGATGATCGCGTCGTGGATCGTCTCGTGCATCGGCCGGTAGAAGTCGGTGCCTCGCAGCACCTCGGACACCTCGGCGATGGCGTCCTTGGAGATCAGCATCGAGCCGATCACCGACTGCTCGGCCGCCATGTCCTGTGGCGGAGTGCGGTCGCCGCCGGAGCTGCGGGGCGAGTCACCCGGCTCGAAGGCCGCCGGGCCGTCGCCCCAGTCGTCGAAGGGCGGCTCGGGCATCTGGCGGTGGTCGGAGTCGGTGACGCTCACGGTCTCGCTTCCGGTTAGCAGCAGGTGGTGCTGTGACGCTAGGGGCAGGCACCGACACCTCTGCGCACGATGGCGTGGAGCTGGTCGGACTCGCGAACCTACGGGTCTGAGGGGGTCCCGCGATACCGCCTTATCCACAGCCCCTGTGGATAACTGCGGTGGACCCGTGGACGACACGCACAACGCTGTGCACAGCCTGGGGAGCAACCTGTGTACAACTAGGTCGCGCACGAGCGAGAAACGGCTTTGAACTGCACAAACACCTCATCTGGGGTGTGGACCCAAAAGTTTTGCAAAAGCATTTCTGTTCACCGCGCGTCCACCTCGGCGTGTCCCGGTGGTTTGTCGACAAACCCACCTCACCACCGGCTATCCACAGAGTGTGCGTGAAATCGTCATCACTCCCCGTGGGCGGTCGAGCCCCTCGAGCAGCCCCCGACGCCACCGCATACATTCAGCCTCGTGCGGGAACAGGACAAGGCCATCGTCCGCCTGGCGGTGCCGGCCTTCCTCGCGCTCGTGGCGGAGCCCCTCTTCCTGCTGGCCGACGCCGTCGTGGTCGGCAGGCTCGGCACTCCCCAGCTCGCCGGGCTCGGCATCGCCGCGGTGATCCTGCAGACCGCAGTCGGCGTCTGCATTTTCCTCGCCTACGGCACCACGGCCGGGGTGGCACGTCGCCTCGGCGCCGGCG
>NZ_JAXMNS010000346.1:0-4133 GCF_034670285.1 Nocardioides sp.
GTGACGCTCATGGTCGCTCTCCTGGGGGGTCGGGCGGGGCGGCTGCCTCGCCGATGTCGTTCGGGATGGCTGCGGGGGCAGGGTCGTCGGCGGCGGCTCGGGTGCGGCCAGTTCGGCCCGTCCGGTCAGTGCGGCCAGTGCGGCCAGTGCGGTCAGCGCCGGCCAGGGCGGGGATCAGGGCGGCGGCTTCGGGGTCGGCGGTGCTGAGGACGACGATGTCGACGCGCTTGTTGATCGCCTGCGACCGCGGGTCGGTCGGGTCGAGGAGCGGACGGGTCGCACCGAACGCGGCCATCGAGAGGCGGTCGGTCGCGAGGCCGGCCACCTCCTCGAGCCGGCGGAGCACCGTCACGGCGCGCGCTGCCGACAGGTCCCAGTCGGTGGCGAAGAAGGCGGGCTTCACCGGCACCTGGTTGGTGTGGCCGTCGATCTGGAGCGGGTCGTCCAACGTCCGCAGCACCTGAGCGAGCGCGTCGACGACCTCACGACCCCGAGCGCTGAGTTCGGAGCGATCGGCCTGGAACACGACGTGACGCGACACCAGGCTCAGCACCAGGCCGCGGCCGTCGAAGCTGGTCGTGACGTCCCGCTCGAGACCCTCCTCGCGCAGCGCCTCGAGCAGCGCCCGTCGGATCGCGGCGAGGCGGTCGACCTCGAGCTGGGCCTCCGAGCGGGTGCGGTCGCGGGCCAGCTCCTCGTTGCGCGCCACCGCCTGCTCGACCTCCAGGCGCTGCTCGTCGCTCAGGGTCGCATCGGCCAGCTGCGGCGCCACCGGACGGACCGGGGAGTAGCCGGGCTCGGTGTGCAGCGAGCTGGCGCCGTCCAGGATGGAGTCCTGTGACCCGAAACCGGCGGCCATGCCCTCGGCCAGCTCGTTGAACTTGCGCTCGTCGACCTGGCTGATCGCGAACATGACGATGAAGAGCACCATGAGCAGGGTGACCATGTCGGCGTAGGTCACCAACCAGCGCTCGTGGTTCTCGTGCTCCTCGGGCTCTTCCTTCTTGGCTCTGCGCGTCGCCATCGTGACCTTCTAGGCCGCGTCGAGCGCCGGCGCCTGCTCGGAGGCAGGGACCAGCGAGCCGAGCTTCTGGGCGATGACACGCGGGTTGGCACCGGACTGGATGGCAGCGACGCCCTCGACGATGAGCTCCATCCGGGTGGTCTCGAGCTCGCCGAGCCGCTTGAGGCGGTTGCCGATGGGCAGGAAGAGCACGTTGGCGCTGGTGACCCCCCACAGCGTCGCGACGAAGGCCGCGGCGATGAGGTGGCCGAGCTGCTCGGGGTCGGAGAGGTTCTCCAGCACGTGCACGAGGCCCATCACGGTGCCGATGATGCCGATCGTCGGTGCGTAGGCCCCGGCGTCGGCGTAGAACTTCGCCGACTGCTTGTGCGCCTTCTTGGCCGCGCTCACCTCGGCCTCGAGGATCTCGCGGACCTCGTCGGGGTCGGTGCCGTCGATGGCGAGGGTCACGCCCTTGGCGAGGAACTCGTCGTCCAGCTCGCGGACGCTGTCCTCCAGGGACAGCAGACCTTCGCGACGGGCGCGCTCGGCCAGGCCCACGACGGTCGGGACGACCTCGGCGCACGACTGCGGTCCGCCGAGGAAGGCTGTCTTGAGGGAGACGACGGCCTGCTTGGCGTCGGCCATGGTGCCGCCGGCGATGGTCACGAGGACCGTGGTGCCGAAGACGAGCAGCAACGGGGGGAGCAGCAGCAAGGCGGTGGGGTTGCCGCCCTCGAGCACGTTGGCGAGGATCACCACCACGAACGCGAGGCCGATGCCCAGACTGGTGGCGGCGTCCTTCACAGCGTCGTCTCCTGCTGCGACCGGTGCGAGACCAGCGAGAGGTTGCGCGCGTGGGGGTCGTCCTCGACATCGGTGAGCGACGACAGCAGCTGCGGGTCCTCGGCCATCATGCCGCCGAGCGCGACGATCTCGGCGCGGTGGCGCCGGACGGTCGAGAGCACGGTCGTGAGGCTCTCGGCGACGAGGTACTTGCTTCCGTCGACCAGGGTGATCACGGTGTCCGGGGTGCTGTCGACGCGCTCGATCAAGTCTGAGTTGAGCACGAACATCGATCCGGAGAGTCGAGTCAGGGGGATCATTCGGCACCATCCTTAGTGCGGTTCCTTCACAGTCATCCGTGACTGTCCTTCCTCCATTCGGCGCCGCGCGCTCCGACCTGAGGGGTTGGCCCGAAAACGACGGGACCGCCGCTCCCTCGGAAGGGAGGGCGGTCGCCGGCTGGGTCAGCGCTTGATGTTGACGAGCTCCTCGAGCACCGAGTCGGAGGTGGTGATCACGCGCGAGCTGGCCTGGAAACCACGCTGGGCGAGGATCAGGTTGGTGAACTCGGCGGCCAGGTCGACGTTCGACATCTCCAGCGCGCCGGCGGTCACGGTGCCGCGGCGTCCGGTGCCGGAGGTGCCGATCTCGGCGGCGCCGGAGCTCGCGGACTCGCGGAACGACGTCCCACCCACGCGCTCGAGACCGTTGGGGTTGTTGAAGTCTGCGATGGCCAGCTGACCCAGGTCGCGTTGGATGCCGTCGGAGAAGACCCCGCGCAGCTTGCCGTCGCTGCCGAAGGAGAACGACGTGAGCTCGACCCCGGCCGGCGCCGGCGGGACCAGCCCGGCGGTGTCCATGGTGATGTCGACCAGGCCACCGGTCGGGTCGCCGGCGGCATCGAGGGCGTAGCCCTGCACCCGCGCGCCGGAGGGCGTGACCAGGGTGCCGGTCTCGTCGAAGGTGAAGGCACCGGCCCGTGTGTAGAGCGCCTCGTTGCCCTGCTGGACGACGAACAAGCCATCGCCCTGGAGCATCAGATCGGTCGAGCGGCCGGTGAGCTGGGCCGAGCCCTGCCCGAGGTTCGTCATGGTGGCGGCGAGCTGGACCCCGAGCCCGATCTGGACGGCGTTGGTGCCGCCGCGAGCGTCGTTGGCGTCCGCGGAGCCGGTGAGCATCTGGTTGAGGGTGTCGGAGAACACCGTCGAGCTCGACTTGAAGCCGACCGTGTTGGCGTTGGCGATGTTGTTGCCGGTCACGTCGAGCATGGTCTGGTTGACGCGCAGGCCGCTGATGCCGGCGAAGAGTGAACGAAGCATGGGGATGATTCCTCTCGGTGCTGCAGAAGGTGGGATGAAGAAGGTGGGGTGAGCGGGTTCAGGACGGGTCGGGGCTGCTGGTGGAGCCGGCGGAGGTCACGGTGTGGACCTGACCGATCGGCACCGCGATGCCGTCGACCTCGAGCACCGGTCCCTCGGCGCCGAAGGTGACGCTGTCGACGGGTCCCTGACCGGTGGTGCCGTCGGCGAGCGTGTAGGACACGTCGCGGCCCACGAGACCGCTGGCGCCGAAGGCGATCTGCGCCCCGAGCACGAGCGCCGTCTGGTCGGCGACGTCCTGCATCTTCTCCAGCGACGTGAACTGCGCCGACTGCGACAGGAACTCACCGGTGTCGGCGGGGTTCATCGGGTCCTGGTAGCGCAGCTGGGCGACGAGGAGCTGCAGGAACATCTCCTTGTCGGCCGAGGCCGCGGTCGTCGTGCTCGAGACCAGCGACTGCAGGCCTCCGTTGGCTGCCGTCTCCACGGCGGATACGGACATGGCTCCTCCTCACACGCTCACGTCGAGGCGCCCGAGGGAGCCAGACGTGCGCAGGTCGTCGACCGGCGGCAGGACTGCCGTCGCTCGTGAGCCGTCCGTGGCGGTGTGGCCGACCGGCATCCGTGCCGGTCGTTGCTCGTGGGGCTGGTCGAAGCCGTTCCCGGCGAAGTGCTCCTGCGCGTCCGCCTCGGCGTCGCTTCCGGAGTGCGCGGAGCCCCCGGAAAGAGGACCCTGCTCGGACGGGAGGGTGGCGATGGTGACCTCGATGGCCGGCGACCCGGGCCGTGCGGACCGGTCGGCGGTGACGGCGTGCTCGCCCAGCAGCTGCTGCAGCTGCGGGATGCCGGCCGCGAGTGCCTCACGCGTCACCCCGGACTCGGCAGCCAGCCGCACCCGGACGCCACCCGCGTGCAGGCTGAGCGTGATCCGCACCTCGCCGAGGGCCTCCGGGTTGAGCTGGAGCGTCACGTGACGCGTGACGTCGTGCCGGGGGCCGGACTCCGCGAGGCGGACCACCTCGGCC
>NZ_JAXMNS010000347.1:0-4131 GCF_034670285.1 Nocardioides sp.
TACCGGTGCGCGGCCGGATGCGTGGCCGGAGGGCCGTAGGCTCCCCGCATGCCCGAGGTCGATCTGGTCTTCCCCCGCGCGTTCGTGGAGTTCGCCAACCCCGCCGACGAGACCGAGATGATGCGCCGCGACCTCACCTGGTTGACCAGCAGCTATCTGTGCATCTTCGGCCAGGGCTGCGCCGGCATCTACGCCGATGCCCCCGACACGGGGTGCTGCACGCTCGGCGCCCACTTCGCCGACGACGAGGACGAGGCGCGCGTCGCGGGCTTCGTCGACCAGCTCACGCCGCAGCAGTGGCAGTTCCACCCGGGCCGCGCGCCTGAGGAGAGCGACTGGATCGAGGTCGACGACGACGGCGAGCGCAAGACCCGCACCCGCGTCGTCGACGGCCAGAAGGCCTGCGTCTTCCACAACCGCACCGACTTCGCGCCGGAGGGACCCGACGGCACCCCGGGGCCCCTGGTCGGCGCGGGGTGCGCGCTGCACGGACTCGCCCTCGAGCAGGGCCGCAACCCGCTGGAGACCAAGCCGGACGTCTGCTGGCAGCTCCCGATCCGTCGTACGTTCCGCGACGTCGAGCTGCAGGACGGCACCACCTACACCGAGGTCAGCATCGGCGAGTACGACCGCCGCGGCTGGGGCGCCGGCGGCCACGACCTCGACTGGTACTGCTCGGGCAACACCGAGGCCCACGTGGCGCCGGAGCCCCTCTACATCACCAACGAGGCCGAGCTCACCGAGCTGATGGGGGCCCCGGCCTACGCCGAGCTGGTGCGGCACTGCGAGGCCCACCTGCGCTCGCGCTCGGCCCTGGCCCTCCACCCCGCCGGACGCGACTGACCGACGGACGAAGGGCAGGTCTCTCGATGTCAAGAGACTTTGACCCCGAGGTCCGACGCTCCTGAGTGAGGGCTGAGAATGACAGGCATGCGCCTCGATCACCTCTCGTACGCAGCCGGTCCCGATGGTCTCGCCGCCACCGCGGAGAAGATCGGTTCCCTCTTGGGCGCCACCTTCGTGGACGGCGGTATCCACCCGCGCTTCGGCACGGTCAACATGACTCTGGCGCTGGCTGACGGCACCTACGTCGAGATCGTCGAGGCGCTCGATCACCCCGCGTCCGACAAGGCGCCCTTCGGCCAGGCCGTCAAGGCACGCTCCGCTCTCGGCGGCGGCTGGCTCGGCTGGGTCGTGGCCGTCGACGACATCGCCGTCGTCGAGGAGCGACTGGGCCGCTCGGCCGTGGCGGGCAACCGCCACCGCCCCGACGGCACCGAGCTCCGGTGGCACCAGATCGGCGTCAACGGCACCATCGCCGACCCGCAGCTGCCGTTCTTCGTCCAGTGGGACACCCCCGACGACCTGCACCCCTCCGCCGGAGCCGACGCCGGCTTCTCCCTGTCCTGCTTGGAGATCGCCGGCGACCCGCACCGTGTGAGCGAGTGGCTCGGCGAGACCGTCGAGGCGCCCCTCGAGGACGTCAAGGTCGAGTGGGTGGCCCCGCACGGCACCCCCGGCATCCTGGCCGCGCAGGTCCAGACCCCCACCGGTCTCGTCCGGATCTGACGATTCCCGTCGGTCCGGCGTCGTGAGCGTCGCGCTGCCCGGGGCGATTCCCAGCCCCAACATCTGGAAGCACACCGCGACCTACGAGGTCGAGAACCGTGCCGTCGACCCCGACGGGCGGCTGTGGTCGGCGTTGAACGACCGCGTCTCCTGGGCGGGACGCACCGTCCTCGACCTCGGGTGCGGCACCGGCTTCCACCTCCCGGCGTTCGCCTCGTCCGCAGCCGCGGTGATCGGGGTGGAGCCGCACCCCGACCTGCTGGCCCTCGCGCGCCGTCGTGTCCGAGGCCTCCCGAACGTCACCCTCCTGCCCGGCACGGCGCAGCAGGTCCCGCTGCCCGAGGCGAGCGTGGACGTCGTGCACGTGCGCTGGGCCTACTTCTTCGGCCCCGGCTGCGAGCCCGGACTGGCCGAGCTCGACCGCGTCGTACGACGTGGGGGCACGGCGCTGGTCATCGACAACGACGGCTCCCGCTCGACGTTCGGTCGCTGGTTCCGCCAGGGCTACCCCCACCTGCCGGCACCCTCGGAGATCGAGCGGTTCTGGACCACGCGCGGCTGGACCCGCACGCCGGTCGACATGGGGTGGCGCTTCGAGTCGCGAGCCGACCTCGAGGCGGTGGTGCGGATCGAGTTCGCACCGGCGATGGCCGACCGGATCCTGGCCGAGCACACCGGGGACACCGACCGCCGGGGCGACGACGGGCTCGAGGTCGACTACGCGGTCAACGTGTGGAGCCGAGACTTCTGACGCATCAGGAGGAGCCGCGCACCGTCAGCGTCGGCGTCAGGAGCAGTCCCTCGGCGACCTTCGGGGGCGCTCCGAGCAGGTCCTCGAGCGCGCGCACGACCGCGATCGCGACCTCCTCGAGCGGCTGCCGCACCGAGGTCAGCCCCGGGTGCACCACCTGGGCGACCTGGGAGTCGTCGAAGCCGACGACGGCGATGTCGCGCCCCGGGTGCAGGCCGCGCTCGGCCAGCGTGCGCAGCACCCCCATCGCGAGGGTGTCGGAGGCACACACGAAGGCGGTCGGCTGCGCCTCGTCGAGCAGCACCGCACTGGCCTCGCCGCCACTCCACACGGTGTCCTCGACCCGCGAGGCGAGGCCCGTCGTCGACAGCCCGCGCTCGCGCAGGGCCCGGCTCCAGCCGGAGCGGCGGTCCTCACCGATGCGGGAGTCCTTGCGCCAGCCGATCCAGGCGATCCGCTCGTGGCCCTTGTCGAGCAGGTGCCGGGTGGCCATCTCGGTGCCGGCGGCACCGTCGACGTCGACCCAGGGGTGCTGGGCATCGGCGTCGCCCCACGGCCGACCGAAGGCCACGAACGGCGCGCGGCGCTCGCGCAGCCAGGTGGCCTGCGGGTTGCCGAGATAGGTGTCGGTGACGATGAAGGCATCGACCGCGGTCGAGCGCAGCAGGTCGTCGTAGCCCTCGAGCGGGTCCGGACCCTCGCCCGAGAACAGCAGCACGTGGTAGCCGGCCTCGCGGGAGGTCCACACCAGCGAGTGCACGAAGCGGTCCATCGCGGCGTTGGCCGTGCCCTCCTGCACCGGGCTCAGGCGCAGCCCGACGAGGTGCGAGGCGCGAGTGCGCAGGTTGCGGGCCGCACGGTTGGGGAGGTAGCCGAGCTCCTCGATCGCCTGCTGCACCCGCACGAGCGTCTCGGCGCGCAGCAGGTCGGGGTTGTTGACCGCGTTGGAGACCGTCTGCCGCGAGACCCCGGCGCGCTCGGCGACGTTGGCAAGGGTCGGCGGCGACCCCGCGTGCGCTGACTGCGCCGCGTGACCGGAGGACCCGCTCACCCTGCTCATCCGATTCCCCACTCCTGGAACGATCCAAAGCCCCAGCATAAGGCCGTCCACGTCCGAGCGGCACGGGCGGCACGGGTGTCGCTGCCGGAGTGTCGGCGCCCTGACCTAGCGTGGTCGTCATGGCAAAGTCCGCTTCCCGCCCGCCCCGTCCCTCCTACCGCTGCGCCGAGTGCGGCTGGGAGACGGCCAAGTGGGTCGGTCGCTGCGGCGAGTGCCAAGCCTGGGGCTCGGTGGCCGAGGCGGGAGCCGTCACGGTCCGCTCCTCGGCCGGCCCGGTGACCTCCCCCGCGGTGCCCATCACCCAGGTGTCGGTCAACGAGTCGGTCGCCCGCGCCAGTGGGGTCCCCGAGCTAGACCGGGTCCTCGGTGGTGGGGTGGTCCCGGGGGCCGCCATCCTCCTCGCGGGCGAGCCCGGCGTCGGCAAGAGCACCCTGCTGCTCGAGGTGGCCGCGCGGTGCGCGGCCGGCTCGCAGCGGGTCCTCTACGTCACCGGCGAGGAGTCCGCGGGCCAGGTGCGCCTGCGCGCCGACCGCACCGGAGGCGTCTACGACGAGCTGTTCCTCGCCGCCGAGACCGATCTCGGAGCCGTCCTGACGCACATCGAGCAGGTGCGGCCGTCGCTGATCGTCGTCGACTCCGTGCAGACGATCGGCGCCGCCGACCTCGACGGCGTGCCCGGCGGCGTCACCCAGGTCAAGGAGGTCGCTGCGGCCCTCGTGCGGGTGGCCAAGACCCGCAACATCGCGGTGGT
>NZ_JAXMNS010000348.1:0-4111 GCF_034670285.1 Nocardioides sp.
GCCGCGATCATCGAGACACCCTCGGCGACGCGCTTGACGAAGAAGTCGCGCGGGCCGTCGTACGCCGCGGTGATCTCCTCGATCTCGGCGCGCAGCGCAGCCGGCAGGGCCGCCGCCTTCTCGCCGCCCTCGGCGAGGTCGAGCAGCGCCTTGGGGTGGATGCCGATCTGGCGGTTGATGATGAACTCGAGCCGGGCCAGCCCGACGCCCTTGTGCGGCAGGCGGGAGAAGGCGAACGCCTGCTCAGGGGTGCCGACGTTCATCATGATCTTGACCGGGACGTCGGGCATCTCGCCGAGCTCGGTGCGCTCGACGGTGAAGTCGAGCAGTCCCTCGTAGATCAGGCCGGTGTCGCCCTCGGCACACGAGACCGTGACCTCGCGGCCGTCGGCGAGGTCCTTGGTGGCCGAGCCGGTGCCGACGACGGCGGGGATGCCGAGCTCGCGGGCGATGATCGCCGCGTGGCAGGTGCGGCCGCCACGGTTGGTGACGATCGCCGAGGCCCGCTTCATGATGGGTTCCCAGTCGGGGTCGGTCATGTCGGCCACCAGCACGTCGCCGGCGACGAACTCGTGCATCTGGTCGATCGAGGTCAGGACGCGTACGGCACCCGAGCCGATCTTCTGGCCGATCGCACGTCCCTCCACGAGCACGTCGACACCCTTGGTGACGGCCTTGTCGATCTTGAACCGCTCCTGGGCGCCGGTCTGGCGTGACTGCACGGTCTCGGGGCGGGCCTGGAGCACGTAGAGCCGGCCGTCGACGCCGTCGCGGCCCCACTCGATGTCCATCGGACGGCCGTAGTGCTCCTCGATCACCAGCGCGTGGCGCGCCAACTCGGTGACCTCGTCGTCGCTCAGGCTCAGCCGGCGACTCTCGGCGGCGTCGACGGGCACGAACTCGGTGGTGTGCCCGACGCGGGCGTCGGAGGTGTAGACCATCTTGGTGGCCTTGCCGCCCACGCCGCGCTTGAGGATCGCGGGACGGTCGGCTCGCAGGGCGGGCTTGTAGACGTAGAACTCGTCCGGGTTGACCGCGCCCTGCACGACACCCTCACCGAGGCCGTAGGCCGAGGTGATGAAGACGGCGTCGTTGAAGCCCGACTCGGTGTCCATCGTGAACATCACGCCGGAGGCGCCGATGTCGGAGCGCACCATCTTCTGCACGCCTGCCGACAGCGCGACGTCGGCGTGGGCGAAGCCGTGGTGGACGCGGTAGGCGATCGCGCGGTCGTTGTAGAGCGAGGCGAAGACCTCGCGCACCGCGAGCAGCACGGCGTCGATGCCGCGGACGTTGAGGAACGTCTCCTGCTGGCCGGCGAACGAGGCGTCGGGCAGGTCCTCGGCGGTGGCCGAGGAACGGACCGCGAACGACGCCTCCTCGCCTGACTCACCCGCGAGCTTGTCGTAGGCGGTGCGGATGTCGGCCTCGAGGTCGGCCGGGAACTTCACGTCGATGATCGCGCCGCGGATCTCGGAGCCGACCTCGGCGAGACGTCGTACGTCGTCGGTGTCGAGGCCGTCGAGCAGAGCGGATATCCGCTCGGCGAGCCCGGTGTCACCGATGAAGCGGTGGAACGCACCGGCCGTGGTGGCGAAGCCGTCGGGGACTCGCACGCCGAGGCCGCTGAGGTGGGAGACCATCTCGCCGAGCGAGGAGTTCTTGCCGCCGACCTCCTCGAGGTCGGCGAGGCCGAGCTCGGAGAACCATCGGACGTTCGTGTGCTGCGGCTCGCTCATGAGGGTCAGTCATCCTGTTCTGTGGAGGAGATACGGCGGTCCGACAGCCTCGATGCCATCAGGTCGTGGGGGGCGGCGGGCGGACGGTCGCGCGCCTTGCTGCGCTCGCGGCTGAGGATCCCGCCGTTGCGCTTGAGGGTCTGCAGGATCATCGTCGAGATCTCCTCGACCGACTTGGAGGAGGAGTCGATCACCGGCACCCGGTGGGCGGCGAAGATCTCGGCGGCGCGCCTCAGCTCCCAGCGACACTGCGAGGCCTCGGCGTACGACGACCCGGGTCGCCGCTCGTTGCGCACCCGGCTCAGCCGCTCAACGGTGGTGGTGATGCCGAAGCAGCGCTCCTGGTAGTCGCGCACCGGGCGGGGCAGCTCGGAGGACTCGAGGTCCTCGTCGACGAGGGGGTAGTTGGCCACGAAGAGCCCGTGCTGGAGTGCGAGATACATGCTCGTCGGGGTCTTGCCGCAGCGCGAGGGCGCCAGCAGGATCACGTCGGCCTTGTCGAGCGCCCGCAGGCTCTGCCCGTCGTCGTGCTCGATGGTGAACTCGACGGCCGCCATCCGGGAGTTGTAGCGCTTGATGTCGCCGACCCCGTGCAGTCGCGCGGCCTGGCGCACGCCGCGCTGGCCGAGGATCGACTCGACCCGGCTCATGTGCATGTCGAAGAAGTCGATCAGCGGCGCCTGCGTGGTGGCCAGGACACTGCGGACCTCCTCCTCGGCGGCGGTGGTGAAGGCCAGCGGCTGCACCGGTCCCTTCATCGCCTCGTCGAGGATCTCCACGACGCGCTGGGCGTCCGCGGCGGTGGAGATGAAGGGGATGACGGTGCGGTCGAAGACCTGGTCGGGGAACTGGATGAGCAGCGCGTTGCCCATCGTCTCGGCGCTGATGCCGGTGGAGTCGGACAGGAAGAACACCGGTACGGCGTGCTGCTCGCTCGGCCCTGCGGTCGACCCGGGATCCTGCGTCATCGCCCCTCCTGGTGGTTCGGCGCTCGGGGCACGTTATTCGATCAGGGGCCCGACCTGGGCTCATCTCGTGGTGACGAGCAGCACAGGCCACCCCTCGAACCGACCGAGCGCACATCGACTGCGGCGCCATACTGGGGGAATGAGCCTGGCTTCGAGGATCGAAGTTTCCCTGCCCCGACGAGCCGCCCGCGCGACGCGCTGGAGCCTGGGGCACGCCCTGCCCCGCCTCGCGATCAAGAAGGCCGCCGCGAGCGGAGACCTGCACGGCCGGCTGATCGAGACCACCAGCAGCAGCGACGAGGTGCCGGTCGCCCTCTTCGACGAGATCCGCGCCACCGGACCGCTGCACCGCTCGCGCTTCGCCTACGTCACCGCCTCGCAGCCCGTGGTCAAGGAGGTGCTCACCAGCAACGACGTCGAGGCCGGCGTCGACCTCGGGTCGGACAGCCCGTTCGCGAGGGCCGGCTCGTGGGCGTTCTCCTCCGCACCGCTGGGCCCTCTCACCCCACCCTCCCTGCTCGTCACCGAGCCGCCCGACCACACCCGCTACCGCAAGCTCGTGACCCGCGTCTTCAGCGTGCGCGCGGTCGACCGACTGCGCGGACGCACCGAGAAGATCGCCGCCGAGCTGATCGCCGACCTCGACCCCTCGGACCCGGTCGACCTCGTCGAGCGCTACTGCTCGCAGCTTCCGTTGACGGTCATCGCCGAGATCCTCGGGGTGCCGAAGGCCGACCACCAGCGGGTGCTCGAGTTCGGCAGTGCCGCGGCGCCCAGCCTCGACCTCGGCCTCAGCTGGTCGGCGTTCTCGTCGGTCGAGAGCGCCCTCGAGGAGTTCGACGCCTGGCTGGCCGACCACCTGGCCGCCGTACGACGCAATCCCGGCGACGACCTGCTCAGCCAGCTCGTGACCGCACGCGACGACGCCGGCAAGGGCCTCAACGACGCCGAGCTGAAGTCGACCGCCGGGCTCGTGCTCGCGGCCGGCTTCGAGACCACCGTCAACCTGCTCGGCAACGGCATCGCCCTGCTCCACGAGCACCCCGACCAGCTGCGCCGCCTGCAGGCCGACCCCGGCCTGTGGCCCAACGCCGTCGACGAGATCCTGCGCATCGACCCGCCTGTGCTGCTGACCGGTCGGATGGTCGTGCGCGACACCACCTTCGCAGGCGTCGCCGTCCACAAGGGCGCCCTCGTCACCACGCTGCTCGCCGGCGCCAACCGCGACCCCGAGGTCTTCGACGACCCCAACGCCTTCGACGTCGCGCGCGCCAACGCCGGCGACCACGTGTCGTTCTCGTCCGGGCGCCACTACTGCCTCGGCGCCGCACTGGCCCGGATGGAGGGCGAGGTCGGGCTGCGCTCGATCTTCGACGCCTTCCCCGACCTGCGGGTGCTGCCCGG
>NZ_JAXMNS010000349.1:0-4106 GCF_034670285.1 Nocardioides sp.
TGGCCGGACTGGTCAGCTTGCTGTTCATGGCATGTTTTTCGGTAACGGCGCGCGCGGAAGTTACCGTCACTCGAGCATCCGGTGGGCCAGCAGCGCCGCGCTGGGCACCTCCACCATGACTCCGGCCTTGAGCCCGCGCTGGTGCACCTTGGCGCCGAAGTCTGCGGCCTCCGCCACGGTCGCCACCATCGGCGCCATCACCCAGGTCTCGGTGCCCGTCGTCCTCGCCGCCGCCGCGACGGCGTCCAGCTGACGATCCCTCAGGCCCGGGTTGCCGAACGAGAGCCGCAGGCCGCGAACCCCGAGGGCGGGGTTCTCCTCGCCCGGCAGGGTCGCGAAGGCGACCGGCTTGTCGGAGCCGGCGTCGAGCGTGCGGACGACGACGTAGCGGTCGTCACCGAAGGCACCGAGCACGCGCTCGTAGATGCCGGCCTGCTCCTCCACGCTGGGCTCGGTCGTCTGGTTGAGGAAGCACAGCTCGGTGCGGAACAGCCCGACTCCCTCGACCGGTGCGGAGCTCGCGGCGACAGCGGACTCCCCGTCGGCGACATTGGCGAGGATCTTCACCGCCCTGCCGTCAGCCGTGACTCCCGGGCCCGACCACGCCTCGTGCGCCGCCCGGTCCCGCGCCGCCGCCGCGACCCGCTCCTCGGCGGCCACGGGGTCGGGGTCGATCTCGACGGTGCCGGTCGTCCCGTCCACGAGAAGCGCGGTGCCAGCGGTAACCGTCAGGAGCCCCTCCACCCCGACCACGCAGGGGATCCCGAGCTGGCGGGCGATGATCGCGGTGTGGCTGGTCGGCCCGCCACGCTCGGTGGCCAGGGCGAGCACGAGCGCGGGGTCGAGTCCGGCGGTGTCGGCCGGGGCGAGGTCCTCGGCGACGAGCACGCACGGCTCGGTCGGCGTGGGGACACCCGGCTCGGGCTCGCCGACCAGATGGGCCACGAGCCGGCGCTCGATGTCCCGCAGGTCGGTGGCGCGCTCGGCCATCAGCCCGCCCATCTGCGTGAACACGCCGACGAACTGCTCGACCGCTCCGTGCACGGCCGCGAGCAGGTCGTCGCTGCCCTTCAAGTTCTTGCGGACCGCACCCCGCAGACCGCGGTCGGCGGCGAGGCCGGCACTGGCCGTCATCACCTCGGCAGCGGCGCCCGTCGCGCGCTCGGCCTTGGCGGTGAAGCCGTCTCCCACGGCCTTCGCTGCCGCGTCGTAGGCCGCCAGGGCGGCGTCGGCGTCGGCGAAGTCACCGGTGCCGAATGCTGCGACGGCATCCGGGGAGACCTCTCCACGCGCCAGGAGCGCCGGCCCATGACCGGCGCCGGGCACCACGGCCGTGCCGCTGAGCACGGTGATGGCCGGATCGTGCGCGATGCCCTCGAGACGGGCCTGCGGGTTCGTCGAAGTGTCCACCGTCACACCGTAACCCGTCAGGCACTTGACAATCAACAGAATCGGGCATAGAACAACAGAAACAAAGAGAGTGAGGAGGGTCACCATGTACGCCGAGGAACGACAGCAGGCCATGGTCCAGCTGGTCACCGATCACCGCCGGATCTCCGTGGCAGTACTGGCCGAGCAGTACGGGGTGACGACCGAGACTGTACGCCGCGATCTCTCCCAGCTCGAGAGGCTGGGACTGATCCGACGCGTGCACGGCGGCGCTGTGCCCGCGGGCGCCCTGTCGAGCATCGAGTCCGACCTGGGAGAGCGTGCCTCCACCAACACCGACCTCAAGGACGCCATCGCGCGCGCCGCCCTGGGTCAGCTGCCCCCCGACGGCTCCACGATATTGCTCGACGCCGGCAGCACGACCGTGCGCTTCGCAGCCGCGATTCCTCACGAGCGTCACCTGATCGCCTTCACCCATGCCGTACCCGTCGCGGTCCAGCTGACCACTCATCCCCGCGTCGAGCTCCACCTCCTCCCCGGGCGGGTCCGCACGACCACTCACGCGGCGGTCGGGGCCGACACCGTCGCCGCGCTCCACCAGCTGCGCGCCGACACCGTCTTCCTCGGCACCAACGCCCTCAGCACGACGCACGGTCTCTCCACACCGGACGCCGACGAGGCCGCGACCAAGCGGGCGCTGGTGGCCTCGGCTCGCCGCGTCGTCGTCCTGGCCGACTCCAGCAAGGTCGGCACCGAGTCGGCTCTGCGCTTCGCCGATCTCGAGGACGTCGACTGCCTCGTCACCGACAACGGCATCAGCCCTGAAGACGTTCGCGACCTCGAGTCGCTCGACATCGAGGTGGTGGTGGCATGAATGCCCCTGACTCCCCTGACTCATCCGGTTGCATCGTGACCCTGACGCCGAACCCCAGCACCGACCGCACGCTGACTCTCGGGGGGCCTCTCCAGCGCGGAGCGGTGCACCGTCTCGAGACGGTCGGCTCACAAGCGGGCGGCAAGGGCGTCAACATCTCGCGCGCCTGCATCTCCGCCGGGGTGGACACGGTGGCCGTGCTGCCTGCGGCCACCGACGACGCCTTCGTCCACGAGCTCGTCGCCGCCGGCATCCCGCACCGGCTGGTTCCCAGCGACCACCCGGTCCGGGTCAACTTCACCGTGACCGAGCCCGACGGCACCACCACCAAGCTCAACAGCCCAGGAGCTCCCGCGACCCCCGCCGACCTGCAGGCCCTTGCGGCACGGCTTCACGACCTTGCCGACAGTGCCGACTGGATGGTGCTCGCCGGGTCCTTGCCTCCCGGCGCACCGGCGGAGTGGTACGCCGACCTGGTCGCCGATCTGCGCGACCGCACGCGGGTCGCGGTCGACACGAGCGATGAGCCGCTCCGTGCGCTGGTCGAGCGCCTCGGGACCGCCGCGCCGCACGTGATGAAGCCCAACGGCGACGAGCTCGCGTCCTTCACCGGCGGCGACGCCGACGCACTCGAGGCCGACCCCGCGGCTGCTGCCGAGGCCGCCCGCTTCCTCGTCGACCAAGGGGTCGAGACGGTGCTGGTCACGCTCGGAGGCAACGGTGCGGTGCTGGTCGACCGCTCCGGAGCCTGGCACGCCTCCCCGCCACCGACGGACGTCGTCAGCACCGTCGGGGCCGGCGACTCGAGCCTCTTCGGCTATCTCCTCGGCCACCTGCGCGGCGACGACCAGGCCGACTGCCTGGCCCTGGCGGTGGCCTACGGCAGCGCTGCTGCCGGACTCCCCGGCACCACGATCCCCCACCCCGCACAGGTCCGGCGCGACCTCGTGCAGGTGCAACACCTTCCTGTTCGGTCTCACCTCGGAAAGCAGAGTCCTCAATGAATCAGCTGATCACCACCGACCTCGTGCGGCTCGACGCCGACCTGGGCACTGACAAGCATGACGTCATCCGACGTCTGGCAGATGTCGTCGGCGCGGCCGACCGAGCGGTGGACGTCGCCGCGATCGTCGAGGACGCCCTCGCCCGCGAGGCGAAGTCGCCGACCGGGCTGAAGGACGGCATCGCGATCCCGCACTGCCGCACGACGGGGGTCGCCGTCCCCACCCTGGTCTTCGCCCGGCTGTCTCCTCCGGTCGACTTCGGGGCCAAGGACGGGCCCGCCGATCTCGCGTTCCTCATCGCGGCTCCGGAAGGTGGCGACAACACGCACCTCCAGATCCTCACCAAGCTCGCTCGGGCACTCGTACGCAAGGAGTTCACCGACGGTCTGCGCGGGGCTGCCAGCGCTGAGGACGTCGTCGCCCTCGTGGGCGGTGTCGTCGCGGATGCCCCTGCGGCGCCTGCCGCTGACCCGAGCACGACTCCGGCCGTCGGCAAGCACAACGCCGCTGCGGCCGGTCCGAGTCTCGTGGCTGTCACCGCCTGCCCCACCGGCATCGCCCACACCTACATGGCCGCCGAGGCGCTGGAGGCGGCTGCCGAGCGGGCCGGCGTCGACCTCGCGGTCGAGACCCAGGGCTCCGCAGGCTCCACGCCGCTGTCGCCCGAGACCATCTCGCAGGCCGGCGCCGTGATCTTCGCCGTCGACGTGGGGGTGCGCGACCGGCACCGTTTCGCGGGCAAGCCGCTGGTCTCCTCGAGCGTCAAGCGCCCCATCGAGGAGGCCGACGCGATGATCGCCGAGGCGCTGCGACTCGCCGACGACCCGTCCGCCCCCAGG
>NZ_JAXMNS010000350.1:0-4102 GCF_034670285.1 Nocardioides sp.
TTCCGATCTCCGTCACCACACCCCTCGACGACCCACCCGAGCCCTGAACACCCCGCGCCGACACCCCGCTGAGATCAGCGGGGTCACAGGCACGTCACCGGGTCTCGAGGCTCGTCGCTGGCGCTCCTCACACCTCAACCAGCGTGAGGACCCCCGCGGCAAGCAGTGGCTGACTTCAGGGAAGACCGGGCGACACGGCCGGCTCGAGGCCGGTGAGCACGGGCTCGCGCACCCGCACGAGCGTCGCGCCGTCGCCGGTGACGAGCACGACGGCCGAGACCTCGGCTCGGGCGGGGGTGATCGTCATCAGACGTGCCCTGCGGGGCAGGTCGACGAGGAAGCCACGGTCGCCGGAGATCTCGATGCGCCGCGTGGGCAGGCTCTTGCCCTTCTTGGTCCACAGCTCGACCGTCACGACCCCTGGTCCGGATGCTCCACCGAGCACGAGCTCCTTGGTGGCCTTCGGAAGCGCAACCGTGCCGGGACCGGAGAGGGGCGGGGTCGCCACCCCCTGGGCCAGGTCGCCCTCGACGAACATCACCAGACCGACCGTGGCCTCGACCGTCGAGTCGACCTGGACGCCGTACGCGCGGTTCTTGTCGCCCTTGCCCGCGGCGGCGAGCAGCGGCGCCAGACCGACCCGGATCACGCTGCGCGGAGGCAGCACGACCTCCTCGGCATCGGCCGGGGTGAAGACCGAGGCGGCGGTGACCAGGCGCACCATCGCCCGGCCCTCGTCGGGACCGGGGTTGGCGATGATGAGCGTGCGCTGACCGCGTCCCGACGGGATGCCGAGCAGCAGGTTCGACATGCTGGGGGCGTCCTGGGAGTCGAGGCCGTCGCGGCCGTCCGCCCCCGGACCGATCTCCTCGAACGTGTCGAGCACGCTCGCCGAGACCCGGCCACGAAGCGTCGTGACGTGCAGCGCCAGGTCGTCGCGACGCGGGATCACCTCGGCGAGGTCGAACCGGCGCGTCTCGCCGCCGGAGATCGCCAGGCCACGCAGCGCGGGGACGTCGACCTCGCCGCGGCGACCGAGCACCTCGATGTCGACGACGGCGCGACCGCCGTCAGGGTTGACCAGCTGGAGGACCGAGCGGTGCTTGGCGCCGGCGCCGACGCCCGTGAACCACTGGTCGGCCACGGGTGGGCGGCAGTCGCTGCTCGCCCACGGCCGCTCGTAGCGGTTGGCCACCAGCCCAGGGGCCAGGTCGTCGACCCCGGTGATGACCAGTGATCGGCGTCCCACGTCGACGGTGCTGACCCGATCGGGGGCGAGCCGCTGCTCGGCCTGGTCCTTCTCCGCGGTGAGCTGGACGTCGCCGGAGGCGCCCGACACCGAGGCGATCGACACCTCCGACCCACCGGGCGGGCACACCAGGGTCGAGCGGGTCAGGGCCGTCTCCACCGGTGCGATGCGCTCCACGGTCGACTCCTCGGTCTGGACGAGGAACCCCGCCAGCACCGCGAGCACGGGCAGCATCACCGCGACCAGGGTGGTCTTGTCCGGTCGCTTCATCGAGATCTTCATCCCTCGCTCCTGACCCGTAGCGACGGAAGGCAGAGCACCAGCACCACGAGCAGGCCGAGACCCTGAACGAGCAGCAGGAGGGTGTGGAGCCGCGACCCAGGGCCGTCAACGGCGTCGGCAGCCAGCGCACGATCGACGCGCCAGGCCCGCGTGCCCGGGTCGGTGCTCGCCTGCACCAGACCCGCCGTCGCGTCGAGGGAGGCAGCGACCGTCGCGTCTGCGGGCGCGGGCAGCAGGATCCACTCCAGGCCGAGCGCTGCGGCGTCCTCCACCGATCCGGCGGTGGGCCGCGCGAGAAGCGTGGTGACGACCTCGTCGGCGGCCTCGTCCGGCTCGCTGAACGCTAGGACCTCGTCCTCGCCGAGCGTGACGCCGTCATCGCGCCGCACGGTGTAGCTCAGCCCGCTCGAGAGGCTGCCGCGGACGACGAGGATGCCGTGCTCCGGTCCGGTCACCGAGCTCTGCACCATGTAGGCGGGCACGATCTTGTCGGGCGTCGAGGAGAGGTCGCCGTCGCCCTCGAGCGCGAAGACGAGCCCCGAGACCGGGACGCTCACCGCTGCGGCAGCAGCCACCAGGCCCGCGCCACGCACGAGGGCGGCGAGGCGGGCACCCTGCTCGCCCGGCGTCCGCGAGCGCACGGCGCCCTGTGCCCCGAGCAGCACGGCGGTCACGAGGGCAGCCTGCACGGCGAGCACGGCGACGCCGGTGCCGGCGGGTCCGGAGGAGGCCACCAGGTCGACGTCGAGACGAGAGACGACGGCCGCGGTCAGCGCTGCGACCAGCGCCACCAGCCAGCAGAGCCCGACGGGAACTCGGCTCGCCCGCGGCCCGAGCGCGAACACGGCGAGCACGAGGAGCACGAGGCCGGACCACACCGGTGCCCCGGCGCCGTCGATCCGGCCGGCCAGGAGATCGAGGGTGTCGAGCGAGCCGGCGGGCTGACGGCCGGTCTCGGCGACCAGCGCACTGCCCGCCCCGTTGCCGAGCGCACTCACCCACCACGGGGCCAGCAGCACCAGAGGAACGAGCAGCGCGACGGCAGGGGGTCCGATCACCGTGCGGGAGAAGACGGCGGCCCGGGCCAGGAGCACCCCCACGAGCAGCAGCACCACGAGGAGCGCCAGCGCCAGCCACCACGCCACCGGCGAGAAGGCCGCGCACAGCGCAAGCAGCAGCCCGGTGCGCCAGCCGGCACGCCAGCGCCGCTCCGTGTCGGGCTCGGCGAATCCCAGGGCGGCGTGCGCAAGCCAGGGCAGCAGTGCTGCGGTGACGACCAGCCCGAGGCGCCCGCTCCCCCAGGCGCCCGAGGTCAACGGCACCAGGGCGTACGTCGCGGCCGCGGCGACCAGCAGCAGGCGTGGTGCACCCCGGGGGCTGAGCAGCCGGCCGGCCACTCGCAGGAAGCGCCAGGCCCCCCACAGCGCGAAAGGCACTGCACCGAGCATCAGCACGCTCACCGCACCGGTGGTGCCCACCACCGACCCGAGCAGCGCCAGCACGGCGACGTACGCCGGCGCCGGGACGTCGGTGCCGAAGCCGAGCGGGTGCCAGGACTGGGTGGCCAGCGACCACCACGCCCCGACGTCGTCGGGCACCGGGGCAAGGGCACCGCCGACGACCGCGCCCACCGCGGTGCGGGTGCTGACGACGGCCAGCACGACGACCAGCGTGAGCACGAGCGCCACCGGGTTGGTGAGGTAGCGCGCGACGATGCCTGCGTCCTCGAGCTCCTCGTCGTCGTCGAGGGCACGCTCGGCGCGGAGTCGGCGGGCGGCAGAGGACGACGGGTCACGCAGCGCCTGGTCGGCTCGACGCCGCTCGGCGACGTCGGCAGCCTGGTTGGTCAGGGCTGCGGCGAGATCGCCGACGACGTCCAGGCCGTGGCGGTAGGGAAGCCAGGCCGGTGCGAGCAGACGGCGCGAGCCGGCGCCCGCAGAGACCCCGGCAGCCCGCCGGTCACGACGGGCCGAGCGGATCGTGCCCGGCCGTGAGAGCACCCACACCAGGGCGGCGAGGTCGTCGAGCGCCTCGCCCACCGAGCGCAGCACGAGGAAGCCGAGCATACGCACGAACGTGCCGAAGGTCAGCCGCACGACCCGCCACGGCAGCGCGCGGCCGGGGCTGTTGACGAGCAACGTGTAGAGCGCCGCGCGACGCTCCTGGAAGTGTGTGTGCCGACCGGTTAAGGGGGTGCTGCGCAGCCCGCGGTGCGCGGCCTCGGCGTGGAAGACCACGGCCCCCGGCACGACCAGCGTGGTGTGGCCCGCGTCGGCCGCACGCCAGCCGAAGTCCAGGTCGTTGCCGAACACCGGGAGGTGGTCGTCGAAGCCGCCCAGCTCCTCGAGCACCCGGCGTCGGACGAGCATCCCGGCGGTGTTGACCGCCAGCACCTCACGCTGCTCGTCGTGCTGACCCTGGTCGTACTCGCCACGCTCGAGGCCGGTCTCGCGCCGTCCGGTGCCCGAGATCGTCACGCCGAGCTCGAGCAGACGTCGCAGCGAGGGCCACTCGCGCAGCTTGGGGCCGAGCACGTCGACGTCCGGTCGCTCGGCAGCTGCCGCGAGCAAC
>NZ_JAXMNS010000351.1:0-4092 GCF_034670285.1 Nocardioides sp.
CGCCCGGCGCCTGCCCTACCTGCACGCCCTCGGCGTCGACTGGGTCTACCTCTCGCCACTGCTCGAGGCCGAGCCCGGTTCCGACCACGGCTACGACGTGGTCGCGCACGACCGGATCGACCCCACGCGCGGCGGTGCCGAAGGTCTGGCTGCCCTCTCCGCCGAGGCGCGCCGCCTCGGCATGGGCGTGCTCGTCGACATCGTGCCCAACCACGTCGGCATCGCGACGCCGTCCGCGAACGCCTGGTGGTGGGACGTGCTCACCCACGGCCAGGAGTCGCGCTACGCCGAGGCCTTCGACATCGACTGGGACGCCGGTGACGGCAAGATCCTCGTGCCCGTGGTGGGCGACGGCGACGAGGACGCGATCACCGTCGACGTCGAAGCCGGTGAGGTCCGCTACCACGAGCACCGCTTCCCGCTGGCGCCTCGCACCCGCTCGCTCGACAAGCAGCACTACCGCCTGGTGTCGTGGCGCGCCGCCGACGACTCGCTCAACTACCGTCGCTTCTTCGCCGTCAACACCCTGGCCGCCGTCCGCGTCGAGGAGCCGTGGGTCTTCGACGAGACGCACGTGGAGATCAAGCGCTGGTTCGCCGAGAGCCTCGTCGACGGCCTGCGCGTCGACCACCCCGATGGCCTGCGCGACCCCGAGGGCTACCTGCGCGACCTGGCCTCCGCGACCGACGGCGCCTACGTGCTGGTCGAGAAGATCCTCGAGCCCGGCGAGACCCTGCCGTCGACCTGGGCCACCGCGGGCACCACCGGTTACGACGCGCTCGCCCTCGTCGACCGGGTGCTCACCGCGCCGTTCTCCCGCGGCGACCTGCCCCACGACGACCTCGACTGGGAGGCGTTGATCCACCGCACCAAGCGCACGGTGGCCGACACGATCCTGTCCGCCGAGATCCGTCGGATCGTGCGCGAGCTGCCCGGCGGCGCGCCCGCACCGACCGCCACCCTCACGCGTCGTCTCGCTGCGCGGCTGCGCGGCTCGCGCCCGACGGCTCCGGTCGGCTTCCCGGCCGAGCAGGTCATCGACGCCGTCGCCGAGCTGGCGGCCTGCTTCCCCGTCTACCGGTCCTACCTGCCTCACACGCGCGGCTACTTCGACGAGGCCTTCACCGCCGCCCGCAAGCAGCGCCCCGACCTCGCTCCGGTCCTCGAGGCGCTGGCGCCCGTGCTCGGCGACGCCGAGCAGCCGGCCGCCCTGCGCTTCCAGCAGACCTCGGGGATGGTGATGGCCAAGGGGGTGGAGGACTGCGCGTTCTACCGCTACAACGCCCTCACCTCCCTCAACGAGGTCGGCGGCGACCCGAGCCAGCGGCACCTGCCGGTCGAGGGCTTCCACCTGCTGATGGCCACCCGCCAGCGTGACCGCGCCGACGCGATGACCTGCACCTCGACCCACGACACCAAGCGTGGCGAGGACGTCCGCGCGCGGATCGCCGTCCTGGCGGAGTGCCCCGACACCTGGACCTCCGCGCTGGCGCGGCTGCAGGACCTGGCGCCGGTGCCGGACGGCGCCTTCGCGACCCTGCTGTGGCAAGCGATCCTCGGCGCCTGGGACGACGTCGACCCGCAGGACCCCGACCTGCGCACGCGACTGCACGCCTACGCCGAGAAGGCGATGCGCGAGGCCGGAGACCACACCACGTGGACCGCCCCCGACGAGACCTACGAGTCGACGGTGCACGCAGCCGTCGACGCCGCCTTCGACTCCCCCGAGGTGGCGAAGGTCCTGCGCGAGCTGCTCGACCTCGTCGTCGAGCCCGGTCGGAGCAACGCCCTGTCGGCCAAGCTGGTCGCGCTCACGATCCCCGGCGTCCCCGACGTCTACCAGGGCTCGGAGCTGTGGGAGCAGTCGCTGGTCGACCCCGACAACCGGCGTCCGGTCGACTTCGACCTGCGGGCCCGGCTGCTCGGCGAGCGCCACCCCGACCACTCCGCGCGCGGCAAGCTCGCCACCACGACCGCCGCGCTGCACCTGCGGCGCGACCACGCCGAGCTGTTCACGGCCTACGAGCCGGTTGCGGCACGCGGTGACGCTGCTGAGCACCTCATCGCCTTCGACCGCGGCGGTGCCGTCACGCTGGCGACCAGGCTCCCGCTCACCCTGGCCCGCAGCGGCGGCTGGGGCGAGACCGAGCTGGTCCTGCCGGCGGGTCGCTGGTGGGACCACGTCACCGATCGCGACCTCGAGTCCGACGGCACCGTCCTGCTGAGCGAGGTGCTCGACGTCTGGCCCGTGGCCCTGCTGACCCGTGCGGACGACGAGGACGACTCGTGACCGCTCGCGGCCCGTACGACGTGTGGGCACCGCGGGCGTCGTCGCTGCGGCTGTCGGTGGGCGACGACGTCGTCGCGATGGAGCAGGGCGACGGCGGGTGGTGGGTGCCGGTCGGACCCGTGCCCGACCCGGGTGCGGGTGAGGTCGACTACGGCTACCTGATCGACGGCGACGAGGCCGTGCGGCCCGACCCGCGCTCGCGGCGCCAGCCGGACGGCGTACATGCCCGGTCGCGGACGTTCGACGCGTCGGCTCATTCGTGGGGCGACGGGTCGTGGACCGGGCGGCAGCTGGCCGGCGCGGTGATCTACGAGCTGCACCTCGGCACTTTCACTCCCGAAGGCACCCTCGACGCAGCTGCAGGCAGGCTCGAGCACCTGCGCTCGATCGGCGTCGACCTCGTCGAGCTGTTGCCGGTGAACTCCTTCGGCGGCACCCACAACTGGGGCTACGACGGAGTCGGCTGGTTCGCCGTCGACGAGTCGTACGGCGGCCCGGCGGCCTACCAGCGCTTCGTCGATGCCTGCCACGCCGCCGGGATGGGCGTCATCCAGGACGTCGTCTACAACCACCTCGGACCCTCCGGCAACTACCTGCCGCTGTTCGGGCCCTACCTGACCTCGGGCCGCAACACCTGGGGCGACCAGGTCAACCTCGACGGCGACGACTCCGCCGAGGTGCGACGCCTGATCCTCGACAACGCCCTGATGTGGCTCGACGACTTCCACGTCGACGGCCTGCGACTCGATGCCGTCCACGCGCTGAAGGACTCCTCGGAGGTGCACCTGCTCGAGGAGATGGCGATCGAGGTGGCGGCCCTGTCGGCGCACCGCGGGGTGCCACTGACGCTGATCGCGGAGTCCGACCTCAACGACCAGGTGATGGTGACGCCGCGTGAGGCCGGTGGATACGGCCTCGACGCGCAGTGGAGCGACGACTTCCACCACGCCGTCCACGTCGCCCTGACCGGCGAGACCGACGGCTACTACGCCGACTTCGAGCCGCTCTCGGCGCTGGCCAAGGTGTGCGAGAAGGGCTTCTTCCACGACGGCACCTGGTCGTCGTTCCGCGAGGCCGACCACGGCGTGCCGATCGACACCGCGACCATGCCGACCTGGCGGCTCGTGGTCTGCAGCCAGAACCACGACCAGATCGGCAACCGCGCCGTCGGCGACCGGATCACCGCCGTCCTGGACGACGACCAGCTGGCCTGCGCCGCGATGCTCACGCTCTGCGGCCCCTTCACCCCGATGCTCTTCCAGGGCGAGGAGTGGGCGGCCTCGACGCCGTTCCTGTTCTTCACCTCCCACGTCGAGCCCGAGCTGGGCAAGGCGACGGCCGAGGGCCGGATCGGGGAGTTCGCCAAGATGGGCTGGGACCCGGCGGTGGTTCCGGACCCGCAGGACCCCACCACTTTCGATCAATCGAAGCTGGACTGGTCGGAGGCGGAGTCGGGGCGCGGCGCCCGGATGCTGTCGGTCTACCGCGAGCTGGCGGCGCTGCGGCGGTCCGAGCCGGCGCTGACCGACCCGTCGTTCGGGGCGGTCTCGTGCCGGGTCGACGAGGACGCCCGCTTCTTCTCGATGGTGCGTGGCGACCTGCAGATGCTGATCAACTTCGGCGACACCGAGGTGGACACTCAGGTGGACGCGACCGAGGTGCTCTTCGCGACTCCCTCAGGGATCGACGTGACGGACGGCGTCGTCACGCTCCCGCCCCACGCCGGCGCCGTCGTCCGCCGCGCCTGAGCGTCCTGGCGTTGAGTCGGCGCATCAATGCGCCGACTCACCGCACGAGGACGG
>NZ_JAXMNS010000352.1:0-4089 GCF_034670285.1 Nocardioides sp.
ATCGCGGTCGTCGTGCTCACCCAGGGTCCCGTCGAGCGCAGCGCGGACCTCGACCCCGACAACCCCGGTCCCGACGGCGCCCAGGCCGTCGCCCGCGTGCTCGCCGACGAGGGCGTCAACATCGAACTCGCGCGCAGCGCCGACGACCTCGACGCCGCCACGGTCGGGTCCGACACGCTCGTGGTCGTGACGTCGTCCGACCAGCTCGGGACCAGCACGACCGACCGGCTGCTCGCCCGCGTCGCCGGTGACGGGGCCGTCGTGGCCGACGGGGCCGACGGGGCCGACGGTGCGGCGCTGGTGGTGATCGACCCGACCACGGTCCTGCTCGCAGAGCTGGGGGTGACCGGAGACCGCGTCGCCCTCGACGACTCGTCGTCGGTGAGCGGCGACTGCGCCGACCCGTCGTACGACGGGCTGACGCTGAGCGTCGATGCCGCCGCCGCGCTGCCCCTGCCCGGCTGCTTCGACGACGTCCTCGTCTCCGAGGCGTCCATCGGCGGGTCCGGCCTGACCCTGCTGGGCGCCGGCGAGCTGCTGTCGAACGACCAGGTGCTGCGCGGCGACAACGCCGCGATCGCGCTTCGGCTGCTCGGTGGGCGCGAACGTCTCGTCTGGTACGTCGCCAGCACCGCCGACCAGGTCGCCGACGACGGCGTCAGCATCTCCTCGCTGCTCCCCCGCTGGCTCTACCCGTCGCTGGGCCTCCTGCTGGCGGGGGCCGTCCTGCTCGTCCTGTGGCGCGCACGCCGACTCGGCCCCCTCGCCACCGAGCCGCTCCCCGTCGTGGTGAAGGCGATCGAGACCACGCGCAGCCGCGGACGCCTCTATCTCAAGAGTGGCGACCGCGCGCACGCCGCCAACGCCCTTCGCTCCGCCACCCGTCAGCGCCTGACCGAGCACCTGCGCCTCGGCACCGACGCCGAGCCGCCCGCCGTCCTGAGCGGCGTCGCCCGTCACCTGGGTCGCCCCGAGAGCGACCTCGCCCCCCTGATCGGAGCCTCGGCCCCTGTGCCCGGCTCGGACCGAGACCTGATCGTCCTGGCCAATGACCTGGCCGCACTCGAGGAAGAGGTACGCCGCGCATGACCGACCAGCCTGCTCAGCAGCACGGGACTCCCCCGCCGCCACCGCCCGCCGACCACGGCACCCACGAGGCCGCCCGGGAACGGCTGACCGCCGTGCGCCACGAGGTCGCCAAGGCGGTCGTGGGTCAGGACGCGGCGGTCTCCGGGCTGCTCGTCGCCCTGCTCTGCGGCGGACACGTGCTCATGGAGGGCGTGCCGGGCACCGCCAAGACGTTGCTCGTGCGCACCCTTGCGGCCTCGCTGGCCGTCGAGACGCGTCGGGTGCAGTTCACCCCCGACCTGATGCCCGGCGACATCACCGGCTCGATGGTCATCGACTCCCACCAGGGCTCAGGATCCTCGGGGGGCGGCGGCCTGAGCTTCCGCGAGGGCCCCGTCTTCACCAACCTGCTGCTCGCCGACGAGATCAACCGGACGCCCCCGAAGACGCAGTCGGCGCTGCTCGAGGCCATGGAGGAGGGCCAGGTGTCGGCCGACGGGGTCACCCGGCACCTGCCCGACCCGTTCCTGGTCGCCGCCACCCAGAACCCGGTCGAGTACGAAGGCACCTACCCGTTGCCCGAGGCCCAGCTCGACCGCTTCCTGCTCAAGGTCGTGCTGCCGATCCCCGAGCGCGACGCCGAGCTGGAGATCCTGAGTCGGCACGCTGGTGGCTTCGACCCACGCGACGTGGCGGCCGCCGGCGTCAGCGCGGTCGCCGGAGCCGACGACATCACCGCCGGACGACGCGCGGTGGGCACCGTGCAGGTCTCCCCCGAGGTCGCGGCCTACATCGTCGACATCGCTCGGGCCACTCGCGTCTCGCCCTCGCTCTCGCTCGGGGTCAGCCCCCGAGGCGCCACCGCCCTGCTCCGTGCCGCCCGCGCCTGGGCCTGGCTGGGGGGACGCGACTTCGTGACCCCCGACGACGTCAAGGCGCTCGCCCACGCCACGCTGGTGCACCGCCTGGGACTGCGGCCCGAGGCCGAGCTCGAGGGTGTCGACGTCGCGCAGGTGCTGGCCTCGGCCGTCGGGTCGGTGCCCGTCCCGCGATGACGATCACCGGACGCGTACCGCTGCTCGCCCTGCTGGGCGTGGCAGCCGTGGTGGTGCGTCCCCTCGCGAGCACGGTCTGGCTCTGGCTGCTGCTCGTGGCGGCGCTGGTCGCGCTCGACCTCCTGCTCGCTCCGCGCACCACCGTGCTGGACGTCGTACGGCGGGCGACCCCGTCGACACGCACCGGGGACGCTGCCGAGAGCGTGCTCGAGGTGCGCGCGACCGGACGGCGCCGGGTGCGTGGACTCCTGCGCGACGCGTGGCAGCCCAGCGCCGGGGCCACCGACAACCGGCACCGCCTCGACCTCGCTCCCGGTGACCGGGTGCTGCTGCGCACTCCTCTGCTCCCCCGCCGCCGGGGCGACCTGCGTGCCGTCGGTGTGACCGTGCGGCTGCGGGGCCCGCTGGGGCTGGCGGCCCGACAGCGCACCCACGACGTCCCGGGCTCGGTGCGGTCGCTGCCGCCCTTCGAGTCGCGCAAGCACCTGCCGTCGCGCCTGGCGCGACTGCGCGACCTCGACGGTCGCGCCGCCGTGCGCGTGCGAGGTCAGGGCACCGAGTTCGACTCGTTGCGCGAGTACGTGCGCGGGGACGACGTCCGCTCGATCGACTGGCGCGCCTCCTCGCGCACCTCGAGCGTCGTCGTCCGCACCTGGCAGCCCGAGCGTGACCGGCGGGTCGTGCTCGTGCTCGACACCTCACGCACGTCGGCCGGGCGGGTCGACGACGTCCCGCGGCTCGACTCCGCGATGGACGCCGCGCTGCTGCTGGCCGCCCTCGCCACCCGCGCCGGCGACCGGGTCGACTTCGTCGCCGGTGACCGTCGGGTGCGGGCGCGCCTGCGCTCGAGCGGCGCGCGCGACCTCACCGGACGGCTCCAGGACACGATGGCCGGGCTCGACCCGGTGATCGCCGAGGCCGACTGGGCCGGGCTTGTCGGAGCGGTCCAGGCACTGGGGCGACAGCGTGCCCTGGTCGTGCTCCTCACTCCCCTCGAGCCGTCTGCGGTGGAGGAGGGGCTGCTGCCCGTCCTGGCGACCCTCACGCGGCACCACCGAGTCGTGGTCGCCTCGGTGAAGGACCCGGCGCTGGAGCGGCTCGCCGCGACGCGCAGCACGATCGCCGAGACCTACGACGCCGCTGCCGCCGAGCGCGAGGTGCGACGCCGTACCCACACCGCACGCATGCTCGGACGCCTCGGGGTGACCGTCGTCGACGCGGACTCCGAGCACCTGCCGCCCGCCCTCGCCGACCACTACCTGGCCCTCAAGGCGCAGGGACTGCTGTAGCGACCTGCCTAGGCCTGCGTCGCGACCGCGTCCTCGAGGAGGTCGCCCGAGAGGTCACCACTGTGGCCCTGGTGCACCGCGCGCCGACCGAGCACGAACACGTAGGCGAAGAAGACCGCCTCGGCCAGCACCCCGATGCTGATGCGGGCCCACGTCGGCAGGGACGACGGCGTCACGAAGCCCTCGATCACGCCGCTGAGCGCGAGGACGACGATCAGTCCGAGCGCGATCGTGACCGCCGTACGGCCTTCGCGCGCGATCGAGGCCGTGCGGCTGAGCCGGCCCGGCTCGATCCACGACCAGAACAAGCGGATGCCGACGCCGCCGGCCACGAAGACGGCCGTGAGCTCGAGCAGGCCGTGCGGGAGGATCAGCCCCCAGAAGAGCGCCCCGCGGTCGTTGTTGATCATGATCGAGCCGATGATCGCGAGGTTCAGGACGTTCTGGAAGAGCACGTAGACGACCGGGAGGCCGAGGATCCCCAACGCGATCGCCTGCGCGCTGACCCAGGCGTTGTTGATCCACACCTGCGCCGCGAAGTGGCTGGCGGCGTACTCGCTGTAGTAGCCCTCGAAGTCGTTGTCGACCAGCTGGTCGACCTCCGGGGGCGAGAGCAGGCTCTGCTCGACGGTCGGGTTGCCCAGCAGCCAGAGCATGATCACGCCGGTGACGCCGAC
>NZ_JAXMNS010000353.1:0-4071 GCF_034670285.1 Nocardioides sp.
GTGCCGAACACCGTCAGGTGCCCCTCGTCGATCTCGAAACCGTGCTCGGTTGCCAGCGTCGTGCGCAGCGGACCCAACACATCGGTCTCAACCGAGGTGACCCGCTTGCAATTCCGACAGACCAGGTGGAAGTGCTCGTGGCCGTGCACCGAGTGGTACGTCGGAGCGCGGTCGCTGAGGTGGGCGTGACGGATCAGCCCGACCTCCTCGAGCACCTCGAGCGTGCGGTAGACGGTCGACAGGTTGACCGCCCCCGAGGTCTCGCGCACCCGCGCGTGCACCTGGTCAGGCGTGGCGTGTCCGAGCTCCTGCACCGCGGTGAGCACCAGCTCGCGCTGCGGCGTCAGCCGGAAGCCCCGCGAACGCAGCTCGTCACGCCAATCGGTGGTCATGTCACTGACGCTGCAACCGGGCCCACAGGTGCGGCTGGAGCCCCTGGCCCATCGCCTCCATGTCGTAGGCGTAGAGCAGGTCGCCCTCGACGTTGCCGTAGAGGCGGTGACCCGCAGTCACTTCCTTGGCGGTCTCGGTGAACCCGACGCCGGCGGTGTGGAGCTCCATCTTCCCGGCCTCGGCGACGCCGTACCAGATCTCGGAGAAGCCGGTGTTGTGAGCGAGAACCATCTCGATCTTGCCGCCCTCGAGGCACCTCAGGAAACCGGTCTCCTGGGCGGCGTCGCGGACTTTCTCGCCGTTCTCGTCGACGACCCATGACTTGGAGAAGTAGTGCAGGAAGGGGCGCCCGTCCTGCTGAAAAACGATCTCCTGCTGGTAGGAGTACGGCTCGATCGTGGGGTAGTCGCCCTGACCGCTGCCGCCCCACGTGCCGAGGAGCCAGGCCACGGGGCCGCAGTTGGGATGCAGGTTGCTGGGGATGTGAAACACGGCTCCACCCTAGTGGCCCGGCCCGGAGTCCGGGCAGCGCCGGCCGAGCGCCGGAGGCTGAGCAGCGAACGGAGTGAGCGCCGGAGGCTGAGCAGCGAACGGAGTGAACGTCGACGAAGCCCCGGCGACCACGGCCGGCGCCATCACCCGACTCGCCGGGCTTCGTCGACGGCTCGTACCTCGCCTGCTCAGCCTCCGGGCCGCCGTACGCTCAACCACATGACCCGCACCCTGGCCGTCAAGCTCACCTGCGGAGCCGAGGCAGCAGAGCGCGCCAACCAGGCGCTCACCGTGGCGGCGTCGGCCGTAGCGCTCGGCGCCCCGGTGTCGCTGTGGCTCACCGGTGAGGCGGTCTGGTTCGGGGTGACGGGTCGGATCCCCGACCTCGGGCTGGACGGCGCGGTCGATGCTGTCGAGCTGATCGCGACCATCCGCGAAGTCGGGTCGATCTCGGTGTGCTCGCAATGTGCCGCTCGGCGAGGGGTCGGCGACAGCGATCTGATCGAGGGTGCCCGGATTGCAGGGGCCGCAGCGTTCGCCGAGCTCGTCTTGCAGGACGACGTCCGGGCCCTCGTCTACTGACGCAGCTCAGGCGACTCAAGCGGCCGGTCGACAGCCCAGCAGCTCGCGGGCCTCGGACGGCGTCATCGGACGACGCTGCGCCATGGCGCCCATTGCGACCGCACGCTCGACGAGCTGGGCGTTGGACTCGACCGGCACGCCGCGGCTGAGCGTGAGGACGTCCTCCATGCCGACCCGCAGGTGGCCGCCCTTGCTCAACGCAGCCAGACCGACAGGCAGAGTGGTGCGGCCGATGCCGGTGGCACCCCACGAGGTCGTCTCGCGCGGCAGCGCGGCGACGCCGGCGACCAGCGCGTCGGCGGTGCCGGGCATCCCGCCGGGCACACCCATCACGAAGTCGACGTGCACCTTGCCGCCGTAGGGCAGGCCGTAGGTCTTGATCAGCCGGCTCAGGGCGGCGACGTGGCCGAGGTCGAAAAGCTCGAACTCCGGCACGACCTCGCGCTCCTGGCTGAGCTGGTAGAGGTCGCAGATGAACGGCCACGGGTTGCTGAACACGTCGTCGCCGAAGTTGGTGGTGCCCATCGTGAGGCTGCACGAGTCCGGGGCAGCGTCGAGAACCTTGAGCCGAGCGTCGAGCGGGTCGTGCACCGAGCCACCGGTCGACAGCTGTACGACGAGGCCCGTGCCCTCGTGCAGGGCGCTGACCGTGTCGGCAAGACGCTGGGGGTCGAGGGACGGGCGGTGGTCGTCGTCGCGGATGTGGACGTGCACCATCGCGGCGCCGGCCGCCTCGCACTCCTGCGCGGTGGCTACGAGCTCGGCGAGGGTGGTCGGGAGCTGAGGGCAGTCGGCCTTGGTCGTCTCGGCCCCGGTGGGGGCGACGGTGATCAGCAGGGCCTCGCGTGCGACGGACATGGAGGGATGGTGCCAGATCGACCCGGAGGCTGAGCAGGCGACGAAGGAGCCGTCGACGAAGCCCCGCGAGTTGAACGGCGGTCGCAGCGCATCTCACCGGGCTTCGTCATCGCTCGCTGCGCTCGCTGCTCAGCCTCCGGAGTCAGTCACCCGGAGAGGTGACGGAGCGGGACGTCGATCGGTGCGAGGTTGATAGTTGAAGCCCACACGACCTCCACCTCCAGGAGCGCACCCATGTCTGACCCCAAGCCCACCACCACCGACGCCGGCATCCCGGTCGAGAGCGACGAGCACTCGCTGACCGTCGGCCCCGGCGGGCCGATCCTGCTGCAGGACCACTACCTGATCGAGCAGATGGCACAGTTCAACCGCGAGCGGATCCCCGAGCGCCAGCCGCACGCCAAGGGCAGCGGCGCGTTCGGGCACTTCGAGGTGACCCACGACGTCAGCGCCTACACCAAGGCCGCCGTCTTCGCGCCCGGCACGAAGACCGACGTCCTCGCCCGCTTCTCCACCGTTGCCGGCGAGAGCGGCAGCCCCGACACGTGGCGCGACCCGCGCGGCTTCTCGCTGAAGATGTACACCACCGAGGGCAACTACGACATGGTCGGCAACAACACGCCGGTCTTCTTCGTCAAGGACCCGATGAAATTCCAGCACTTCATCCGCTCGCAGAAGCGTCGCGCCGACAACGGTCTGCGCGACCACGACATGCAGTGGGACTTCTGGACCCTCTCCCCCGAGTCCGCCCACCAGGTGACCTGGCTGATGGGTGACCGCGGAATCCCGCGCACCTGGCGCCACATGAACGGCTACACCTCGCACACCTACATGTGGGTCAACGCCGAGGGCGAGAAGTTCTGGGTCAAGTACCACTACAAGACCGACCAGGGCATCGAGAACTTCACCCAGGACGAGGCCGACCAGATGGCGGCCATCGACACCGACTACCACCGCCGCGACCTCTTCGAGCACATCCGCGACGGGGAGTTCCCCACCTGGACGATGAAGGTGCAGATCATGCCCTTCGAGGACGCCAAGGACTACCGCTTCAACCCCTTCGATCTCACCAAGGTCTGGCCCCACGAGGACTACCCCCTCCAGGAGGTCGGCAAGCTCACCCTCGACCGCAACCCCACCGACCACCACACCGAGATCGAGCAGGCCGCCTTCCAGCCCAACAACCTGGTGCCCGGCATCGGACCGAGCCCCGACCGGATGCTGCTCGCCCGGCTCTTCGCCTACGCCGACGCTCACCGGCACCGTCTGGGTGGCAACTACACCCAGATCCCCGTCAACGCGCCGCAGTGCCCGGTCAACAGCTACAGCAAGGACGGCGCGATGCGGGTGCAGAACGTCTCCGACCCGGTCTACGCCCCCAACTCCTACGGCGGACCCGCGGCCGACACGTCCACGTATGGCGAGCCCGCGGGATGGGAAGCCGACGGGGCGATCACCCGCGCCGCGTACGTCGACCACGCCGAGGACGACGACTGGGGCCAGGCCGGCGCCCTCGTGCGCGAGGTGATGGACGACGAGCAGCGCGAGCGCCTGGTCGACAACATCGTCGGCCACCTGCTCAACGGGGTCAGCGAGCCGATCCTCGAGCGCGCGTTCACCTACTGGAGCAACGTCGACGCCGACCTCGGCAAGCGGGTCGAGGAGGGCGTGCGCGCCAAGCAGGACGAGAAAGACCCGAAGGCCGGCGAGCAGGACAACCCGGCGCGGGCGGGTGCGCAGGCCAAG
>NZ_JAXMNS010000354.1:0-4067 GCF_034670285.1 Nocardioides sp.
GACGACGGCGGCAGTGGCATGAGCGAGCAGGGCGGCGCGGGCCGCTACACGCGCAGCTTCAACGGAATGGTCGGGGCGATGGTGTTCATCGTCGGCCTCGTGCTGCTCCTGGTGCTCTTCCGGACGCTGATCTCCGACCCGCCCGACCAGAGCCGCCCGCCCACGGTCGACTACCTCGACTCGGTGCAGGGGCTGCAGCAGAACGGCTTCGAGATCTTCTATCCCGAGACCCTTCCCGACGGGTGGGTCGCCACCGAGGTCGGTGCCGAGCTGGGGGAGGACCAGTCCTACCGGATCAACCTCTACACCGACGACGACGACTTCGTCGGCATCCGGCAGGAGAACGCCGTCGACATCACCCTCGACGACATGCTCGAGGAGTACGTCGACGAGAGCACCACCAGCGAGGACCCGCTCGTGGGGGTCGGCACGCTCGCCTCGACCTGGGAGGGCTGGTCGGACGAAGGTGGTGACCGGGCCTACTCGACCGCCGTCGACGGCTCGACCGTGCTCGTCTTCGGCACCGTGAGCGTCGAGGACCTCACCGAGCTGATCGAGCTGCTCGGCACCGACGAGGTGCCGACGAGCTAGCTCTCGGGGTCTCCGTTGCCCTCGGACGCCACGACGGCGTCAAGTCGTTTGCGGGCGCCGTCGAGCCAGTCCTGGCACACGCCGGCCAGCGTCTCACCGCGCTCCCACAGCGCCAGGCTCTCCTCGAGGGTCGTGCCTCCGGTCTCGAGGCGTCGTACGACGTCGATGAGCTCTTCGCGGGCCGCCTCATAGCTGGGCCTGTCGTCGTGCGTGGCCTCTGAGGTCGGGTCAACGGGCATCGGGGTCCTCCTGGGGGATGAGTCGGGTGGTGCTGGTGACGTCGGCGTGCACTCGTCCGTCGGCGACCCGGACGGTCACCGCAGCCCCGGCCTCGGCGTCCTCGATCGAGGTCACGACGCTGCCGTCGGCCGCCTGGAGAACGGCGTAGCCGCGCTCGAGGGTGGCCAGGGGTGACAGCGCCCGGGCCCGCGCCCGGTGGTGGCCGATGTCGTCGGCCGCCCGGTCGAGGGTGTGGGTGATGGTGCGCCGGGCTCGTTCGACGAGAGCATCGACCTCGGCGCTGCGCTCGTCGACGAGGGTGCGGGGGTCGGCCAGGGCCGGACGCGACCGCAGCGCCGTGAGGGCGGTCTGCTCGCGGTGGAGCCACGAGGCCAGCACCGAGCGCAGCCGCTCGCGGGCCGACTCGACACCCTGGGTCTCGGCGACGACGTCGGGCACGACGAGCTTGGCGGCGTCGGTGGGGGTAGCGGCCCTCACGTCGGCGACCAGGTCGAGCAAGGGTTGGTCGGGCTCGTGGCCGATGGCCGACACGACAGGAGTGCGCGCAGCTGCGACAGCGCGCAGTAGGCCCTCGTCGGAGAAGGGGAGGAGATCCTCGACCGAGCCGCCACCACGGGCGATGACGATGACGTCGACCTCGGGGTCGTCGTCGAGCCGGGCCAGGGCGGCCATCACCTCGCCGGCCGAGCGGTGACCCTGCATGGTCGCGTGGGCGACGGTGAAGGTGACCGCGGGCCAGCGTCGCTCGGCGAGGTCGAGCACGTCGCGCTCGGCGGCCGACCGGGGCGCGGTCACCAGCCCGATGGTGCGGGGGAGGAAGGGCAGGGGGCGCTTCCGTGACAGGTCGAAGAGCCCCTCGGCCGCGAGCAGCTGACGACGTCGCTCGATCTGGGCGAGCAGCTCGCCCAGCCCGACCATCCGGATCTCGCGCGCCTGGAGGGAGAGGGTGCCGCGGTTGGCGTAGTAGGACGGCTTGGCGTGGATCAGCACGCTCGCGCCCTCGACGAGCGGCGGGTTCATCGAGTCGACCAGGGTGCGCGAGCAGGTGACGGGCACCGAGATGTCCGCGACGGAGTCGCGCAGCGTGAGGAAGACGGTCTGGAGGCCGGGGCGCTTGCTGAGCTGGGCGATCTGGCCCTCCACCCACACGGCGCCGAGCTTGTCGATCCAGCCCGAGATCGCGTTGGCGATCTGCCGGACGGGTGCCGGCTGCTCGGGGGAGGTGTCGAGGGCCATCTGGGGAGGCTAGCCGGGTGCGCCGACGTCGCGGCCGCCGACGGTCCATGCGCGCTCGAGGGCCAGGGACGCCTCGGCCAGGGTGAGCCCCTGGCGCCGCGCGGTCACGGCGTACGTCGCCGCGGCGTCGTACGCGTCGCTCGACAGGTGGGGGGCGGCCACGGACGTGCCGCGCCGGCCCTCGGTCACGACGACCCCGTCGGCCTCGAGCTCCTTGTAGGCGCGCGCGACGGTGTTGGTGGCCAGGCCGAGCTGCTCGGCAACGGCCCGGACCGACGGCAGCTTGGTGCCGGCCGGTAGGTCGCCGTTGGCGGCGCGCCTCGCGATCTGTGCGCGCAGCTGCTCGAAAGGCGCAACCCCGGAGGTCGGGTCCAGGGGCAGCACGCTCGAAGCAGGAGGCACAGACGAACCGTAGGTGATAGGCATGACCCCGTGCAGCAACCTGACAATGACGACGGGGCCCGTGAGGGCTACGCGCTGGTGGTCGGAGAGTCGCTCGTGGACGTCGTGCTCGACCGAGCGGGAGTCACCACCGAGCGGCCGGGCGGGAGCGCCGCGAACGTGGCGGTGGCGCTGGCCAGGCTCGGTCGGCCGGTGCGCTTCGCCACGGCGTACGCCGACGACGAGCGGGGCCGCGCGATCGCCGAGCACCTCGCCGGGTCCGGCGTCGACCACGCCACGGACCCACACGTGCTCGAACGGACGTCGAGTGCCGTAGCGACGATCGGTGAGTCCGGGGCGGCGTCGTACGTCTTCGACCTCGAGTGGCACCTGGGTCCGGTGGACCTGACGATCACCCCTGCCTACGTGCACGTCTGCTCGCTCGGAGCCGTCGTCGAGCCCGGTGCCGACGAGGTCGTGGCGCTCCTCGATCGCGTCGGCACAGCCACGATCACCTACGACGTCAATGCGCGCCCGGCCATCACCGGCACGGGGGCGGACGTCGTCGCCCGCGTGGAGGCCGTGGCGCGGCGCTCCCACCTCGTGAAGGCGAGCGACGAAGACCTGGAAGCGCTCTACCCCCACCTCGACCTTGCCGGCGCGGCAGCGCACCTGCTGTCCCTGGGGCCCCGCGCCATCGTGGTCACGCGGGGCGAGGACGGCTCGACCTGGTTCGACGGCGACGGTGCGATCAGCGCGCCGGTGCGCGCCACGACCGTCGTCGACACCATCGGAGCCGGGGACACCTTCTCCGCCGGCATCATCGACGCCCTCTGGGACGGCCTCGACCCCGCCGCCACCCTCGCGCACGCCGCCCGCGCTGCCGCCGTCACCGTCTCCCGCCCCGGCGCAGACCCGCCCACCCGCGCCGACCTCTCGGCGTCCTAGGCAGCGAGCCTCCGGTGGCTGAGCAGCGAGCGAAGCGAACGGCGACGAAGCCCGGTGACGTGCCTGTGGCCCCGCTGGTCTCAGCGGGGTGTGGGGGCTGGGTGTTCAGGGTTCGGGTGGGTCGTCGAGGGGTGTCGTGATGGGCATCCGCCCGTGTCGTCGGCCCCTTGTGACTCTGAATCTCGCTCCCGACGGGCTGGTCCAGTCGTAGACCCCGGGTGCGGGGGAGGTGTAGTCCCAGGCGGAGAAGGTCTTGGCGCGGTGGTGCTTCCTGCAGAGCAGGGAAAGATTCGACGTGGTCGTTTTCCCACCGGCGGACGGGTTGTTCTTGTTGAAGGGGATGCGGTGGTCGAGGTCGCAGTGCTCGGCTCTGCGGGTGCAGCTCGGAAACACGCAGTTCTGGTCGCGCAGGCGCACTTGTTCGACGAGCTTCGCCGTCGGGACGTAGGCCTGCGTGGAGAGGTCTTGGTTGAGGTCGATGACGGGCTTGATCGTGACGGTGGTCCCGGCGGCCTGGCACCAGGCCTTGAGCTGCTCGATGAGGACGTCCCCGCCACCGATGTTGTCGAGGCTGGCGTGGGGGCTGTTGACGTCGATGTGGGCGTAGATCACGACCCCACGCCCACCGGTATCGCCGGAGGTCCCGGTTTCGAGGTCGAGGGTGAGCTGCT
>NZ_JAXMNS010000355.1:0-4063 GCF_034670285.1 Nocardioides sp.
GGTGCGTGCCGTCGCCCAGACCTCGTTCGAGGACGGCGTCGGCGGCCTGCTGATCGACGGCACCCTGGTCGAGGCGCCGTACGTCATCGACGCCATCGGGGTCGCCAACGCGCTGGCGAGCGCCATCCGGTTCCCCCTCGGTCCGCTGAAGCAGCTCGAGGGCGACGGGCCACGCGTCGTGGAGGTCCTCGAGCTCGCCTCGCTCGACATCGACGCCGTGCGGCGTCTGGTGCAACCCGAGTTCGCGACGCCCGACCCCTGAGCGGCACGACTCGCCGCGAGCGGGTAGCGTGCTGCCGCAGCACCCGTTCGCCCGCCGTCGTGGTGGGCCCCGCGATGGAGGCACGAGTTGTATCCCGAGGATCTCAAGTACACCGCTGAGCACGAGTGGGTCCGCAGCCCCGGCGAGCACGCCGGCTCGGTCCGCGTCGGGATCACCGAGTACGCCCAGGACGCGCTCGGCGACATCGTCTACGTCTCGCTTCCCGAGCTGGGGGAGACCCTCGAGGCCGGCAGCACCTGCGGTGAGCTGGAGTCCACGAAGTCGGTCAGCGACCTCTACGCCCCCGTCAGTGGTGAGGTGGTGGCCCGCAACGAGTCGCTCGACGCCACCCCCGAGCTGGTCAACTCCGACCCCTACGGCGGTGGCTGGCTCTTCGAGATCGTGCCCGCCGACAGCGACCTCGGCGACCTGATGTCGGCCGAGACCTACACCGCAACCCTCGAGGGCTGACGGACGCGCCCCTGTGGCTGATAGGTTTTGACCAACCGTCAACCTCAGCCCGGTAGTGAGGGTTCGGACGTCCCCCAACCCTTCGACTGGAGGTAGCCCCGATGCCCTTCTGCACCAACTGCGGCCGTCAGAACCCTGACGATGCCCGGTTCTGCGCCCAGTGCGGCACCCGACTGGTGGGTGCCGACTCCCCGGCGCCTGCAGACGCTGCGGGGGAGACCACCGCGACCATCCAGATCGGCGTCGGGTCCGACAAGGTCGAGACCTCCGACCGCGCCCTGAACGCTGTCGACGCGGCCGCCGTGGGGGCGCTGCCCCCGGGCCACGCCCTCCTGGTCGTCCAGAAGGGCCCCGGTGCGGGGAGCCGGTTCCTGCTCGATGCCGACTCCGTGCACGCCGGACGTCACCCCGAGAGCGAGATCTTCCTCGACGACGTCACGGTCTCCCGTCAGCACGCGGTGTTCGTCCGCGAGCAGGACTCCTTCACGGTGAGCGATGCCGGCAGTCTCAACGGCACCTACGTCAACCGCGACCGGATCGAGACAGTGCGCCTCAAGGACAGCGACGAGGTCCAGATCGGCAAGTACCGCCTGGTCTTCTTCTCCGGGCACGACTCCCGGCACTCCTGACGGATCTGGTCATGGCGAGCCCGGTACCTGAGGAGAACGCCCGTCCGAGTGCGGGCGGGCTGCTCAACATCGGTCAGGTCCTGGACCTCCTGCGACCGGACTTCGACTCGATCACCATCCCCAAGATCCGGTTCCTCGAGGACAAGGGGCTGATCAAGCCCGAGCGCACCGCGGCCGGCTACCGGAAGTTCTCCCACGCCGACGTCGAGCGGCTGCGCTACGTGCTCACGATGCAGCGCGACCACTACCTGCCGCTGCGGGTGATCGGTGACCACCTCGATGCCCTCGACCGGGGTCTCGAGCCGCCGCCCATCGAACCCGTCGTCCCCACGGTGCCGACGGTCGCGCTCAACTCCGACGGGCTGCCGAGCCCCGAGTCGTTCCTGCGTCGCGACAACCTGCGACTCTCGCGCAAGGAGCTGCTCAAGATCGCCGAGATCAGCGAGGAGCAGCTCGTCGCGCTCGAGGAGTTCGGGCTGCTGAGCTCGCGCAGCGGCACCGGCCACTTCGACAGCGACGCCCTGGTGATCGCCAAGACCGCCCGTGAGCTCGCCGACTTCGGTCTCGAGCCCCGCCACCTGCGTGCCTTCAGAGCAGCCGCAGATCGTGAGGTCGGTCTGGTCGAGCAGGCCGTGGCACCCCTGGCGCGTGGTCGCGACGCTGCGGCCGTTGCCCGGGCCGAGGACGCCATGAGCCAGATCGCCGCCCTCTCGGTGCGACTGCACGCCACGCTGGTCAAGGCCGGTCTCAGGCGTCGCTGAGCTCTCCCGACGCTGTGCTTCCGGTGGGGGGCCGGTGGGGGCCGGTGCGACTTGGTGCGGGGGTAGGGTGATGACGTGCGCGAAGTCGATGTCATGGGAGTCAGGGTCGAGATGCCTTCCAACCAGCCGATCGTGCTGCTGCGGGAGGTGACCGGCGAGCGCTACCTGCCCATCTGGATCGGGGCAGTCGAGGCGACGGCCATCGCGTTCGCCCAGCAGGGGGTGATCCCTCCGCGACCGCTGACGCACGACCTGATGAAGGACGTCCTCGAGGCCACCGGCAACCCGCTCGCCGAGGTCCGGATCACCGACGTCAAGGACGGCGTCTTCTTCGCGGTTCTCGTCTTCGACTCCGGGGTCGAGGTCAGCGCCCGGCCCTCCGACTCGATCGCCCTCGCGCTGCGCACCGGCACCCGCATCGTCTGCGAGGAGAGCGTCCTCGACGAGGCCGGGCTCGCCGTGCCGGCCGAGCAGGAGGACGAGGTGGAGAAGTTCCGCGAGTTCCTCGACCACGTGACGCCCGAGGACTTCGACGCCGATCTGTGACCCTCAGTCTGAGGGTGAGGGTTTGCGACACGCCGGGCTCGACCTTTGACCCGCCCGCCTCGTCGTCGTACCTTGAACTGTCTTCGTTGTAGTTCCACGCGTGTGGTTGCCTTCCGGCACCCACCGTCCCCTTCCCCGGAACTGCGCCACACGAAGTAGACCCCACGGAGGACCGTGTGAACGAGCAGAACCAGCCTGGTGCCACGTCAGCAGACGTGGACGCCGCCTTGGCCCACGAACGTGCCGAGGTCTCGGCGGACGAGCAGGGTCTGCTGTTCACCGACGACGTCTCTCCGCTGCCCAACGACGTCGGCTACCGCGGTCCCACCGCGTGCAACGCCGCCGGCATCACCTATCGCCAGCTCGACTACTGGGCGCGCACCGGGCTGATCGAGCCCACCGTGCGTGGCGCCAAGGGCTCCGGCTCGCAGCGGCTCTACTCCTTCCGCGACATCTTGATCCTCAAGATCATCAAGCGTCTCCTCGACGCCGGTGTCTCGCTGCAGCAGATCCGCACCGCCGTGACCCACCTGCGTGAGCGCGGCACCGACGACCTCACCCGCGTCACCCTGATGAGCGACGGCGCCTCGGTCTACGAGTGCACCTCCAACGACGAGGTGATCGACCTCCTGCAGGGCGGTCAGGGCGTCTTCGGCATCGCCATCGGCGGGGTCTGGCGCGAGATCGAGGGTACGCTCGCCGAGCTGCCCAGCGAGCGGGCCGACGCGCCGGCAGCTGCCGAGACCTCGGCTGCCGACGAGCTCGCCGCTCGACGTGCCGCCCGCAAGATCGGCTGACCACCCGCCGACTTCACGACCCCGTCCGCGTCGCGACCCCTCGAGGTCGCGGCGCGGTCGTCATTTCGCGCCAGGGGTGCTGGTAGGTTTGCCCACGCTGATGATCCCGCGCGGGAGAGTCTTCAACCTGCATGACCGAAGCGCCGAAGGGGCAATTCCTCCCCGGAACCTCTCAGGCACCCGGACCGCGCGGACCAGGCAACTGTGGAGCCGATCGTGCGTAGCGTCGCGCGAGGGGTGACAGAGGGGGAGGGCGTTCGACCACCATGTGTCCGCCCACCCTGCATCCCCGGGAGCCCTCTGTGTCCGCTGCGTCCGACCACCCCCGCCAGCCCGCACCGCACGACGCCTTCGTCAATCGGCACATCGGGTTGAGCGCCGAGGCCGAGGCACACATGGTCGCCCACCTGGGCTACTCCTCGCTCGACGCGCTGATGGACGCCGCAGTGCCGGGCGGCATCCGCAGCGCCGAGTCCCTGAACCTGCCCGCCGCCGTGTCCGAGGTCGCCGCCGCCGCCGAGCTGAGGGCGCTGGCGGCGTCGAACCGGCCGGGTGAGCCGATGATCGGTCTCGGCTACCACTCCACGATCACCCCGC
>NZ_JAXMNS010000356.1:0-4053 GCF_034670285.1 Nocardioides sp.
TCGTGGATGCCGTCGAGGGCCTTGAGGATGAGGTTGCGGTGCGGGTGCACGCGCGCCTCGGCCTCGGTGATGCGGCCGTCGTCGATGAGGCTCTGCACGAACGTGTGGTCGGTGGTGAGCTGGGAGAGCTCGCCGTCGCGGAAGAGGTAGGCGCGGCTGTCGCCGACGTGGCCGATGCCGACGCGGTGGCCGTCGAAGAGCGCGACGGTGGCGGTGGTGCTGGTGCCGTTGATCGACGGGTCCTCGTCGACGAGGTGGCCGATCTGGGCGTGTGCGTCGTGCAGGCCGTCGGCCACGCGGGTGAGCAGCGAGGGGCTGTCGGTCGCGGGCGGCGCGACGTCGAGGGCGCGCAGCTCGGAGACCGCGGTGCTCGAGGCGATGTCACCGCGGGCGGCGCCGCCGACGCCGTCGCAGACGGTGAGCAGCCAGGGGCCGGCGTACCCGGAGTCCTGGTTGTCCTTGCGCACTCGACCCACGTCGGAGATCGCGGAGTAGTGGAGGCTCAGCGCGGGCTCGACGGGAGCAGCGCTCGTGCCCTCACCGGTCGCTCCGGCCTCGTCGGCGGGGTCGGTGACGGCCGGGATCTCTCCCGTGGCGGGTCCGCCGGCACCGCCGGGGCCGCTTGCGGGGTCGCTCATTTCTTCAGCTCCAGGATCGTCTTGCCGATCCGCACCTGGGTGCCGATGGCGATCGTGGTGGGCTGGGTGATCCGCACGCTGCCGATGTAGGTGCCGTTGGTCGAGCCGAGGTCCTCGACGAACCACTGGTCGCCCGAGGCGGCGATGCGCGCGTGACGGGTGGAGGCGTAGTCGTCGTCGAGGCGGATGGCGGCGTCGGTGCCGCGGCCGATCAGGATCGGGGCCTGGTCGAGCGGGGCGGTGGCGCCTGCGCTGGAGCCCTGGGTGACGACCACCTGGGTGGGCGACCCGCGACGGCGGGGCGGCTTCTGCTGCTTGGGCGGGCGCGGGCTGCCCTGGCCGCGAGCGGCCTCGGGCACGCGGGCGCCGAACATGTCGGAGCGGATCACCGAGATGGCCGAGAGCACGAAGATCCACAGGATCGCCAGGTAGGCGATGCGGATCAGGAACAGGGTCAGCTCAGACATCGCCCCACCCGGTGCTCTCGGTCTCGGAGACGATGCGCACCGTCAGCGTCGTGTTGCCGGCCTTGACCACCGAGCCGTCGCGCAGGGTCGCGCGCGGCACCTTGCGGTCGTTGATGCGGATGCCGTTGGTCGAGCCGAGGTCGTGCACCTCGATGAGGGGATCGGCGCCCTCGGAGCCGAGGGTGATGAGGAACTCCGCGTGACGGCGGCTGATGCCGGGGTCGTTGATGCGGATGTCGGCCTCGGTGCCACGGCCGATGACGAGGCCGGGAGGTTGGAGGGGGTGCTGGCTGCCGTTGACCTCGAGCAGGGCGTGAGCGCGACTCACCTGGGTGTGGGTGGCCGTCCCGCTGACGGAGGCCTGGGCCTCGCTGCGGATCCGGAAGCGTCCGGTGGTCAGGTCGTCGGCCGACTCGAAGTCGATCTTCAGCGGGCCCGGGAAGACGTAGGACTGGCTGTCGGCATGCTTCTTGAGCGAGTCCGACAGCTCGCGCACCAGCGTGGAGTCGTACGGCGCGAGCCGGTCGAGGTCGGTGCGCGACAGTTCCACGTGGAACGAGTTGGGCACCAGGCGCCGATCGCGGGAGAGGATCTGGGCGTTGTTGTCGAGCTCGCGCTCGAGCGCCGCCGCGATCTCCACCGGCTGGACGGCGCTGCGGAAGGTGCGCGCGAACGCACCGGAGATCATCGACTCGAGCCGTTGCTCGAAGCGTTGCAGGCCTCCCATCCGCACTCCTTCCTCAGGACGGCCCCACACCTGGTGCGGGGCATGACAAGGACCGGTCGGGCAACCGGACGCAACGTCGATCGTAGCCACCTCGAGTCGTCGTGCCCGGGACCCTCACCCCTGAGGGGTCGACGGGTTCACTCGCGGATCGGCTGGGAGGTGCCGCCGGTTTGTTGAGCGATCGAGGCCTGGGCTAATCTGATCCGGTTACTTGCGCGAGTGGCGGAACGGCAGACGCGCTGGCTTCAGGTGCCAGTGTCCGAAAGGGCGTGGGGGTTCAAATCCCCCCTCGCGCACCAGTGGCCTCACTCATGAGGCTCAGCAAGACGCAGAGCAACCCGGCCCAGAGGAATCTGGGCCGGGTTGCTGCGTTTCAGCCGGTCGGGCAGTGCCTGCGGTCTGGCTCCCCGTGGCGCGGACAGCAGGATCAACGACCCGCAGACGGTGGAAGGACGCACTGTCTCGCGCACCCGAGCTGCCCGGATGATCAGGTGCTCCGCAGTAGGTTCAGTCCCATGCCCGTCCAGCACCACCGCCCCCGCTGCACCGCAGTCGCCTGGCTCTCGCGACCGTGCACTCGATGAGCGAGATCAGCGTCCGGCCCGAGCTCGGGTCCTTCGACCACTACGCACGGCTGCTGCAGCGCTCCCTGGGCGTCCCGGTCGGCCTGGTCAGCATCGTCGAGGAGTACCGCCAGGTGTTTTTAGGTGCCCTGGGCCTGCCCGACCCGTGGCAGGAGGCGCGGGAGACCCCGTTGTCCCACTCGTTCTGCCAGTACGTCGTGGCGCGTGAGGAGCCGCTGATCATCGAGGACGCCCGCGAGGAGCCCTTCCTCGCCGACAACCTCGCGATCCCGGTGCTGGGCGTCATCGCCTACGCCGGCTGGCCGATCACCGACAGCCGCGGCAAGGTCGTCGGCTCGCTGTGCGCCATCGACGGTGAGCCGCGCGCCTGGACCCCCGTCGACCTGGAGAACCTGCGCGACCTGGCCGCCGCCTGCTCCGCCGAGATCGCGCAGCGCGAGCTGGTGCAGGCCTCTGCGCACCTGGTCGCCGAGCTCGAGCGCAGCAACGAGCACCTCGCCACGCTCGGGTCGCAGGTGAGTCACGACCTCCAGAACCCGATCCAGGCCCTGACCGGCACGCTCGAGCTCCTCGACGAGGAGCTCGAGGCCGAGCCGCCGAGCGTCGACACGATGGCGCTGCTGGTCTCCCGCGGCCACAAGTGCGCCACGCGCATGTCGGCGCTCGTGAAGGACGTCCTGCGCTACGCCGTCGTCGGCGGCGAGCTGGCGAAGCACGACCTCGACGTCACCGACCTCGTGACCTCGGTGCTGGACGACGTCCCGACGCTCGCCAGTGTCGACGTGCACCTGGGCGACCTTCCCTCGGTGCGCGCCGACGGCCTCCAGCTGCGCCTGCTGCTGCAGAACCTGCTCACCAACGTCGCCAAGCACGCCGGCGGCGGGTCCGTTGAGGTGCAGGCCCACCTCGACGACGACGTCTGGGTGCTCGAGGTCGTCGACCACGGCCGTGGCGTCCCCGTCGAGGACCGCGACCGGATCTTCGCCTCCCACACCCGCCTGGACCACTCGGTGCCCGGCTCTGGTCTCGGCCTCGCCACCTGTCGCCGCGTCGTGGCGGCTCATGGCGGCACGATCGGTCTGGTGGAGACCCCCGGCGGTGGCGCGACCGTGGTGGTCCGGCTCCCGCGCTGACCTGCGATCTCGACCGCTAGCGGGGGGAGCCGCGAGTCCGCGCCGCATGTCGCAGGAGTCGACATGTGGGCGCTGTGTCTATCCTGACAGTGCCGTCCCCCGCTCGACCGTGGGGGGAGAGCGGGGGCGGTACACACACTCGGTCGGCTCGCAGACGCGCGCCGCCCGCGTGGTCGAGCCCACACCGGCGATCACCGCGGGGGTGAGGCGGGCGTCGTCCGGTTCCCTAGGCTCGGGACATGTCACCCTCTGCCCTCGCCCGTGCCGCTGACGCCGTCCTCGACCGGTCGCTCGTCCTCGGCTACACCAAGATCGGTCCGGCCCTGCGCCAGAAGTGGTGGGCCCCGGACGCCGAGAAGGGCAGCCTGCTCGGCAAGCGTGTCGTGGTCACCGGCGCGACCTCGGGCATCGGCGAGGCGATGGTCTCCTCCTTCCTCGACCTCGGCGCGACCGTGCACGTGCTCGGCCGCAATCCCGACAAGGTCTCGCGCCTGGTCGCCGACC
>NZ_JAXMNS010000357.1:0-4032 GCF_034670285.1 Nocardioides sp.
GTCGCGTCGGGCACGTAGACGCCCCAGCTCTGCTCGTGCGGGTCGAGGACCAGTGCGTCGTCGGTGCCCGCGAGCTCGGCCGGGAGCGCGGTCTCCGACTGGTTGACCTCGAGCGGGACCTCGACGGCCTCACCGTCGGCCGGGAGGCGGAGGACGCGCATCGTGTGGGCTCGGTCGGCCGGGTGCTCGGCAGGAGGCGTGCGCAGCAGGATCGAGCGGTCGCGGTCGACGGTCAGCACGTCGGCACCCGCGGTGCGCAGCCACTGGTCGACGACTCCGGACAGGTCACCGGCGCCGGAGCGCTCCCAGCTCGCGAAGAGGTCGTGCATCGTGGCGTTGCCGAAGCGGTGGCGCGTGAAGTGGTCGATGGCCCCGGCGAAGAAGACGTCGTCACCCAGGGTCGTGGCGAGCTGCTTGAGGATGCTCGAGCCCTTGGCGTAGGAGATCCCGTCGAAGTTCTGGAGCGCGACGAGCGCGTCCTCGGCGCCGTTGCCGGCGACAGGGTGCGTGCTGGGGCGCTGGTCGGCGCCCAGGCCCCACTGCCGCCGTGACCAGGCGACGTTCGTCCACGCGTCGTCGTACTGCGTGACGTCGGCGGTGACGCGGTTGCCCATGTACTCGGCGAAGGACTCGTTGAGCCACAGGTCGTCCCACCACGCGGGGGTGACGATGTTGCCGAACCACTGGTGCGCCATCTCGTGGGCCACGGTGGTGGCGCGCTGGATGCGCTGCCCGCGCGTGACGCGGGTGTCGAAGACCATCTGGTCGCGGAAGGTGACGCAGCCCGGGTTCTCCATGGCACCGGCGTTGAACTCCGGCACGAAGGCCTGGTGGTAGTCGCCGAAGGGGTAGCGGATGCCGAAGAGGCGGTGGAACTCGTCGAAGCACTGCCCGGTCATCGTGAACAGCTCGTTGGCGTCGGCCTCGAGGGCGCCCGCCAGGCTCGCCCGGCAGCTGAGGCCGAGCGGGATCCCGTCGTGCTCCGAGCGGATCAGGTGGTAGGGCCCGGCGACCAGGGTCACGAAGTAGGTCGACAGCGGCTGCGTCGGACCGATCTCCCACTCACCCGGCTCGCCCTGGGTGGCCGGGGCGTTGCCGACGACGATCCAGTCGGTCGGGGCCGTCACGTGCATCGTGTACGGCGCCTTGAGGTCGGGCTGGTCGAAGCAGGCGAAGATCGTCGGGGCGGCGTCCATGAAGCTCATGCCGTAGACGTAGGCCTGGCCGTCGACCGGGTCGACGTGGCGGTGCAGGCCCTCGCCGTCGTTGCGGAACGGCATCACGGCCGAGACGACCAGCACGTTGGTGCCGGCGGTGGTCTCGAGCGGGAACCGACCACGCTCGAGGAGGTCGACGTCGAGGGTCTCGTCGTTGAGCCGCACGCTGGTGAGGTGGGTCGGCTTGAGGTCGACGAACGTCGGCCCGCCCTGGCTCTCGAACGTCAGCGTGGTGAGCGACGTGAAGGTCGCCTCGTCACTGGCGAGGTCGAGGGTCACGTCGTACGACGTGACGTCGAGGAGGTCGAAACGCGCACGCGCCTCGGTCTGACGAAGGCTCTGGGAGGCACTCACGCGCTCACCCTACGTAGTGCCTGTTCAGCGCCGACGGGGGTGGGCGAAGTCCTGCACCCAGTAGTGCCCGAAGGTCGACTTCCGGTGGAAGGCGTAGCCGAAGCCGACGTGGCGGAACTTGCTCATCAGCACCGTGCAGTGGCCCGGACTGGCCAGCCAGGCGGCGATCACGCTGGGGACGTCGTCGTACCCGGCACCGATGTTCTCGCCCCAGCGCGACCACGTGTAGCCGGCGGCCGAGATCCGGTCACCGGGGTCCTTGCCGTTGGGCGAGTCGTGCTCGAACCAGTCGTTGCGCGCCATCTTCCTGGCGTACTTGCGAGCGGCCTTGTTGAGCCGCTTGTTGGTCTTGAGCGGACCGACGGCCGGCATCAGCGTGGTGCCGCAGACGTGCGGCACCGACCGGACCACGTTGACCAGGCGCAGCATCCGGCGCAGAACCCTCACGAGTCCTGACTTCCGGTTGACGGTCGGCAACGGGACGACGCTGTCGACGACATCAGCGACGATGCCGCTGACAGCAGACGTGGGGCCGGGCCGTGCGGGGGCACCGCTCGTCTGGCTGGGGCCGGCGCCGACAGCGACCGGAGCCAACGGGACGAGCAGGAGAGTGATCGCGCACAGCGCGACGATGAGGGGAGACAGCAGCGAGCCTGCCGGGCGGGGGGACCTGGGCATCCCTCGACCCTGCCGTCCCGAAGGCCCTTCGCGAGGCGGAATCACGCCACGTCATCCCTTCGGCTAAATCTTCGTGGCCCGGAGTGACCAGGGAGCAGCGCCTCCGGGCTACTTCACTGCACCCTGATCGTCGTGGCCCCGGCGATCGAGGTGAATGACGGATCGCCGGGATAGGTCACCGTCACGGGGTAGTCACCGGCGCCGAGGCGACGGTGTCCTCCGAAGCGCGCAACGGCGCGGCCCTCCACCACGGCGACGGTCTTGAAGCGCTTGCCGACCCGTACGACGGCCTCCCCGCCGGGAGTGGGCGTGACCCCTTCCGGAGCGGTGAGGGTGACCGTGACGTTGCGCCTCGCACCGTCCGGGGAGACGACGAGAGCCGGCACAGCGCGCACGGGGCCGCGCGCGGGTGGCGTCTGCACGAGCGGTGTGCGGCCCTCGGCGGCGAGGGTCACCTCGCACGTGACCAGGCGCCCAACGTCCTGCGGTCGCACGACGTAGGTCTGGGCTCGGGCGCCACGGATCGCGCGGCCGTCACGCAACCAGCGGTACGACGGTGTGGCCGTGCTCGGGCGGTAGGTGCCGGGGTCGGCCGTCAGCTGGTCGCCGAGACGAGCCTCGGAGGCGCCCGCGCTGGCGTCGGAGTTCGACACCGTCGCCGATGACTCGGCGACCACCGCCGTCTCGGCGGCGGGACCCATCAACGCTGCGGTGCGCTGACGCACCTTCGGCAGCACGGCGTACAGGTTCTTGCCGGGGCAGGCGGTGTCGTTGGTGTCGCGATGCCCGTCGATGGTGGGGAGGTTGGCCACCTTGCCCGAGCTGTACTTGTCGCTGCCCTCCGAGCGCACGTTCACGCGGCCGAGCGGGTCGCGAGCGAACGGATCGAGCTTCCAGGCGGCCAGGGCTGCGATGGTCTCGAGCATGGCGTCGCTGGGTGTCGCGGTCTCGTAGTTGCCGATCGCTGCGATCCCGGTCGACTCCGCGTTGAAGCCGAGGGTGTGCGCGCCGCGCACCAGCTTGCTGGGTCCGCCGGCGCGCCCGACGTAGGCGACACCGAAGCGGTCGACGAGGAAGTTGTAGCCGATGTCGGACCAGCCCAGCGTGCGCGTGTGGTAGGCGTGCATGCCGCGGACGAGGGCGGGCACGTCGTCGCGCGCATAGGTGTTGGAGTTGACCGTGTGGTGAACGTGCACCTGGGTGATGGTGCCGACGTAGCGAGGGGCGCCGTTGTTGAGGGAGTTGTCCGCGCCCCACTGCTTGCGACCCACCAGGGCCGGTGCGGCGACGGGCTGGTCGGGCGATGAGCGGCGGCCCGCGGTCCGTCGCGCAGCCAGGCCGGCCAGGAACGGGTCGCCGGCACGCGCCTGCGGGTGGAACAGCACCAGCGCCGCGCCGGGCGGTCGTCGTCCGACGAGACGGACCTGCACGCCGTCGGCGCGACCGATCCACATCAGGTCGGTGCCGGCCCGCAAGGGTGCCTCCTGGCTCGCATCGGGGCCGTCGTGAAGGGTGGAAAGACGCACCCAGGCACCCCACGCGCCTGACTTCCGCGAACGCAGGTAGGCGGTCGGAGGCTCCTCGGTCAGCGGCCAGGTCAACGCCGCCATCGAGTGCGTGGACGTCGGCAGCTGCTGCGACTCCCACCGTCGGGGCGCCACGCGCGGGGCGACGTCGTCGCCGAGCGGCAGCGTCACGGACACCACGTCCGAACCTCCACTGGTCGCCAGGACGAGGCCGCGCTCGCGACCGGGGGAGTCGCCGTCCTCGCCCTCGGGCAGGA
>NZ_JAXMNS010000358.1:0-3997 GCF_034670285.1 Nocardioides sp.
GCTGGCCTCGGTCCTGACCCTGGGAGCTGCAGTCGGCCGGGCGGGCGAGGCCGAGCGGCTGGCGGACTCGCTGCGAGCACGGCTCGACGCCGTGCGGGAACGGGTCGCCGGGCGCCCCCGGCCGCGCGTCGTGCTGCTCGAGTGGACCGACCCGCCGTACGCGCCCGGGCACTGGATCCCGGAGATGATCGAGATCGCCGGCGGCGAGTGCGTGCTCGGCGCCGCCGGCGCGAGGTCGGTGCGCGTGGAGTGGGCGGCCGTGCACGAGGCCCGGCCGGACGTCGTCCTGGTAGCGCCGTGCGGCTACGACCGTGCCGGCGCCCAGGAGCAGGCCGACGCCCTCGTGGCGGCCGGGCTGCTGCCGGCCGACGTCGTCGTACATGCCGTGGACGCGAACGCCATGTGGGCGCGACCGGGCCCGCGGCTCATCGACGGCATCGAGGAGCTGGCGGCGCTACTGTCCTGATCGCTCGGTCGGCGCGCAGCGGAGAGCCGTCGGGCAGAACTGCACCTGGAACGGGCGGCCTCTCCCCGCGGAAGACGATCCCAGGTTGCGCGGATTCTTCGGCGTGGACGCGACCACGGTCACAGACTCGTAGTAGCGGCCGCGCTCCGAGCGGAGACCGAAGCGGACCTTCCCGCGCGGGTCGGTGCGCAGGCAGTCGGACTTCAGGAAGAGCCGGTCGCGGCCGTTCTTCTGCACGTAGAACGAGAAGACGACGCACTTCGGGTCAGCGGACGTGACGGCCGCCTCGACGACCGCAGTCTTGCCGGAGCGGTAGTACGCCACGTTGTAGCGTCGCTTGATCGGCTTCAGCGCACGGAGGGTGGTGCGCGAGCGCACTCGCACCGAGGCGCGTGCAGCCGCACGCTCGGTCGACTCGTCGCCGCTGTAGACGACTTCGTATGTCGTGTTCTCCTTGGGCTTCTCGGTCAAGACCAGCTTGCTGTCGGGGACCGTGCGGGTGGTCAGCAAGTGCTTCTCCCCGCCCGCGGTGTGGGCATAGACGTCCACGGCACGCGCAGCAGGAGTGTCCAGCTTGATCGTCAGCTTGATCTTCTGCCCCGTGTTGATCAACCTGTTGTTGACCTCGACCTCGACCCTCGCCGCTGCCAACGGGGTCACCAGCTGAAGCTCCGCGACCCGGGCACCGTTCTCGACACGACTCGCGACGACGTACAGCTGCTCGTTGTCCCAAGCAGCTCCGAGCCATCGGAGGGAGCTGGGGTTCGTGCTGAAGTCGTACACCTGCCACGGGGTTCGGACGCCGGCGTGGAAGAAGCTCACCGACGTCGCCGACCCCGCGACGACCTCTTCGTCCGACCTGACAGAGAGGATGCTGAGGCCGTTCTGCACGTAGAGGCCATATCCCGCCTTCCTGGTCAGGTCCACCGATGAGTACGCGCCTATTCCGTCTCGGTCGGTGCCCGCGAGGATCCGAGCCCCGCTCGAGGAGTAGGCAAGCTGTTCGATCTGCCGCGAGCTGGCCGGGCCTGCGTTCTCGATGAGCTCCAGCCGAGGGCCGCCCCCGTCAACGGTGACCCGACTGAGGTACACCGTGGTGTTGATGCCGAGTGCCAGCCGCCCCGGTTGCTCCGGGTGGGAAGCCAAGAGCACGTCGCTGTCGTCGAGCGGCTCACGATCGAGGATGGTGACCGACCCCGTGGCGAGCTCGATCGCAGCGAGGACCGTCGGGTCCGACGACTCGCATCGCGACCCGAAGTAGACGTGGCCGTCGACGGGGGCCAGCGCTCGCGGACACAGCTCACCCACGTCGAGGACGTCTGCCTGCAACGTCGTGGAGTCGAGCACGTCGATCTCGTGGGCCGTGGGCCTCGACACCAGCACCCCGGCTCCGTCGCCGGACGGGACCAGCTCGACTGCGCCGCTCAGGTCGGCCAGACTCGTCTCGAACGTCGCAGCGAGATCGGCGACGAGCAGCGGTCCTCCGCTCTGGGCGACGAAGACGTGCCCGCTCTCCTCGTCGACGAGCATGTCGGTGAAGCCCTGGGACACCGTCAGCGGCGCGCCTGCGGCGCTCGCGGAGCCGGCCGGCCCGACGACCACCAGCAGAGCTCCGATCAAGAGAAGGGCCACGGACGACGTCGTCCGGTCGAGACGCTGCGTGGGCATGTGACTCCGAGGGATGTGCGAGGCGAGACGACGGGAAAGCCAGGCGCAGCGTACGGGACGGCTGCTGCCACCGCTCCACGTGTCTGCTGACCCGCCTCGCGCGGGGTCAGTCCTCGACCCAGTGGCCGCGGCCGCCGTACCAGCTGGAGCCGAAGCCGGAGCGCATCGCGCTCATCCCGCCCGCCATCCCGCCGGGTCGACCCGCGTCGCGGGAGCCGAGGTAGGAGCCGACGACGGCAGCGCCGAGGTCGTCGAGCTCGGGGCTCACCATCCGACCGTCGACGCGGCGCGCCATCTGCTCGATGAAGCGCGCGAGGCCGGGGTCCTCGCCGAGGCGGAAGAACGTCGTCTGGGCGCCCATGCGTCGTGAGTTGTCGAGCTCGCGCACGGCGTAGGCCAAAGTCAGCGGGTGCGGCGGGTAGGAGAAGTAGACCTCGCCGCTCGACTCGAGGTGCGACGTCGGCTCACCGTCGGTGACGATCAGCAGCACCGGCTGGGCGTTGGGGTGCTTGCGGAAGTGACGGTTGGCCAGGAGCAGCGCGTGGTGGAGGTTGGTGCCCTTGTCCCACATCGCATCGAGCGCGGTGAGCTGCTCGATGTCCATCACCTCGGCGTGCCGGCCGAACCCGATCAGCTGCAACGCATCACCGCGGAAGCGGCTCTTGATGAGGGTGTGCAGCGCCAGCGCGGTGCGCTTCATCGGCACCCAGCGACCGTCCATGGCCATCGAGAACGACGTGTCGAACAGCAGCGCCACGCAGGCCTGGGTGCGCGCCTCGGTCTCCTGCACCTCGACGTCGTCGATGGCGAGCAGGCGAGAGTCGCCGGGATCGGCGGCGCGGCGTCCGACGCCGTTGAGGATGGTGCGTGGCAGGTCCCACGGCTCGGTGTCGCCGAACGCCCACTCACGGGTCGCACCGGACCGCTCACCGGCGGCGCCGGCCTTGTTCATGTCGCGCGCACCCTGGCGCCCCGACATCTTCTCGGCCACGTCGCGCAGCAGGGCCTTGCCGAGCTGGCGCATCGCCTTCGGCGACAGCTTGAGCTGACCGTCGGAGCCGCGCTTGAGGGTGCCGCCGTCGCGCAGCGCCTTCTCGAGCTGCTGCAGGGTCTTGGCGTCGACGGCGGCCTCGTCGCCCAACTGACGGGCCAGCTTGTCGAGGTCCAGGTCGTCCATCCGGGCGCCGCCGTACGACTGCGACAGCTGGTCGGCGAGCGAGTCGAGGTCGGCGAGGTCCTGGAAGACGCCGGTGCCGTCGCCAAGACCCAGCCCCTGGCCGCTGCCCTCACCCTGACCGTCGCCGAACTGCTCCGAGCCGCCCCAGTCCTCACCGGGCCGCAGTCCCTGCAGGTTGGCGTCGAGGCGCGCGAGCGACTCCATCAGCTCCGGCGAGCCGAACGCCTGCTGCGACAGCTCCATCAGCTGCTGGCGCTGCTCGGGGCTCATCGAGTTGAGCATCCGCTGCGCCGCCGCGGCGCGCTGCGCCATGGCGTCGAGCAGTTCGTCGATGCTCTGCGGGTTCTCGGGGAAGTAGTCGCCGTGCTGGTCCATGAACTGCTCGAAGTCCTCAGGCGTGTCCTCGCCACGCGAGTGCTTCTCGAGCAGGTCGTTGAGGTCCGAGAGCATCTCGTTGATCGCGTCGCGATCCTCGTCGGTGGCGTTCTCGAGCGCCTGCTTCATGCCGGCGAAACGCTGGTCGAGCAGCTCGCGACCCAGCAGGTCCTTGATCTTCTCGAAGTCGGCGCGCGCCTCGCTGCTCTGCCAGTCGTAGTCGCCGAGCTCGCTGACCGCGGCGGCGGTGTTGGGTGAGAGGTTCTCGAGCTGCATCTCGCGCAGCGCCCGGTCACCCTCATCCATCATCG
>NZ_JAXMNS010000359.1:0-3990 GCF_034670285.1 Nocardioides sp.
CCGCCGAGCCTGACTCCGCCGAAGCTCTTCGGTCGACGCCGACCTGCGACGACCCCGCCGGCGGAGGCCACTCAGGGCGACACGCAGGTGCTGCCCGAGGTCGAGACCGACCCCGCCTTCACCGACCCCGCCTTCACCGACGCCGGCAGCGAACCGGCGGGCGCCGTGCACGGGGGTGAGCCGGAGGCCACGCCGACCGCGCGCACGCCGCGGCTCAACCTGTCGGCCCTGGCGTCACTGCCCGCAGCGCTCTCCCACGGCGCGCCCCGTCACGTGGGTGCCCCCGCCGCCGGACTGCTCACCGGCGTCGCCCTGCTCGGCTTCATCTGGGTCGGCCTGCGCGGGTGCGACGCCGTCGGCACCACGTCGACGTGCAGTCCCGGCTCGGGGCTGACCGCGCTGGTGGTGATCTTCGCCCTCACCGTGCTGGTCGGACGTGTGCTGCTCGGCCTGCTCAAGGTCCGCGAGCCGGTGATGACCAGCTTCTTCGCCGTCGGGCTCACCTGCCTGGTGGCAGTCCTCGGCCCGGGCTGGCTGATCGACAGCGCCGCGACCGTCGTGCTCGTGCCGCTTCTCAGCGCCGGCGCCTTCGCCCTCGCCTCGTGGGTCGCGGCCCTCGAGGTCGACCTCGACGACTGACGCCCCGGCTCCCAGTGCCCGATCGAGCGTTCATCTTCCAGCGCCTGCACCACGTGCAGCTCGCCATCCCCGCAGGCAGTGAGGACGAGTGTCGCGCCTTCTGGCGCGACGTCCTGGGCCTGGAGGAGCTCGAGAAGCCGCCCGTGCTCGCGGCGCGTGGCGGCTGCTGGTTCCGAGGCGGAGGGCTCGAGGTGCACCTGGGTGTGGAGGACGACTTCACCCCGGCCCGCAAGGCCCACCCCGGGATCCTGGTGGGTGACCTGCGTGGGCTCGCCGCCACGCTCGAGGCGGCCGGCGTCGCGGTGACCTGGGACGCTGAGTTCCCAGGCCACGACCGGATCTATGCGGCCGACCCGTTCGGCAACCGCCTGGAGTTCCTGGAGCCGCTCAGCGCGCGGCCAGCAGCTCCGCGATCTGCACCGTGTTGAGGGCAGCACCCTTGCGCAGGTTGTCGTTGGAGATGAACAGCGCCAGCCCGCGCTGGTCGGGCACGCCCTCGTCCTGACGCAGTCGACCGACGTACGACGGGTCCTGGCCCGCAGCCTGGAGCGGCGTCGGGACGTCGCTCAGCTGGACGCCGGGAGCGTTCGCGAGCAGCTCGCGCGCCTGGTCGACGGGCAGCGAGCGGGCGAACTCGGCGTTGATCGCCAGCGAGTGGCCGGTGAAGACCGGCACCCGCACGCAGAGGCCGGAGACGAGCAGGTCGGGCAGCCCGAGGATCTTGCGCGACTCGTTGCGGAGCTTCTGCTCCTCGTCGGTCTCGTTGAGGCCGTCGTCGACGATCGAGCCGGCGAGCGGCACGACGTTGTAGGCGATCGGGGCGACGTACTTCACCGGGTCGGGGAAGGTCACGGCCTGCCCGTCGTACGCGAGCTCGGACGCCTTGTCACCGGCGGCGGCGACCTGGCCGGCCAGCTCCTCGACGCCGGCGACACCGGAGCCGGAGACGGCCTGGTAGGTCGAGGCGATGAGGCGGGTGAGCCCGGCGGCCTCGTGGAGCGGCTTGAGCACCGGCATCGCGGCCATGGTGGTGCAGTTGGGGTTGGCGATGATGCCCTTGCGCGCGTGCGCCAGGTCGCCGGGGTTGACCTCGGAGACGACCAGCGGCACGTCGGGATCCATCCGCAAGGCCGAGGAGTTGTCGACCACCAGCACGCCGGCGTCGGCGAACCGCGCCGCCTGGGCCCGCGAGGTGGTGGCACCCGCCGAGAAGAGCGCGATGTCGAGCCCCGTGGGGTCGGCGGTCGAGGCGTCCTCGACCACGACCTCGCGACCGGCGTACGACAGCACGGTGCCGGCCGAGCGGGCGGAGGCGAAGAACCGGATCTCCTCGAGCGGGAAGTTGCGCTGCTCGAGGATCTGTCGCATGGCGACGCCGACCTGGCCGGTCGCGCCGACGATGCCGATGCGGGTCATCGGCCGGTACCGCCGTAGACGACGGCCTCGACCTCGGTGGCGTCGAGGTCGAAGGCGGTGTGGGTGGCGCGCACGGCCTCGTCGATCTGGGCCTCGTCGACGATGACCGAGATCCGGATCTCCGAGGTCGAGATCATCCCGATGTTGACCCCGGCAGCCGCCAGCGAGCCGAAGAACTTCGCGGTGATGCCCGGGTGCGAGCGCATGCCGGCACCGATCAGCGAGATCTTGCCGATCTGGTCGTTGTAGAGCAGGCTCTCGAAGCCGATCTCCGACTGGAGGGCCGCCAGGGCCGCCATCGCGCTCTGGCCGTCGCCGCGGGGCAGGGTGAAGGAGATGTCGGTGCGGTTGGTCGCCGCCGCCGAGACGTTCTGCACGATCATGTCGAGGTTGGTCTGCGCGCCGGCGAGCGCCTCGAAGATGCGCGCGGCCTCGCCCACCTTGTCGGGCACCCCGACGACGGTGATCTTGGCCTCGCTGCGGTCGTGGGCGACGCCGGCGATGATCGCCTGCTCCATGGGGTCCTCCTGGTTGTGGTCCTCGATGCTGCCGGAGACGACGGTGCCGTCGAGCTGGCTGAAGGACGAGCGGACGTGGATCGGGATGCCGTAGCGGCGGGCGTACTCGACGCAGCGCAGGTGCAGGATCTTCGCGCCGCAGGCGGCGAGCTCGAGCATCTCCTCGTAGGTGACGCGGTCGAGCTTGCGGGCCGCGGGAACGATGCGCGGGTCGGCGGTGAAGACGCCGTCGACGTCGGTGTAGATCTCGCAGACGTCGGCGTTCAGCGCCGCGGCGAGCGCGACGGCCGTGGTGTCGGTGCCGCCGCGACCCAGGGTGGTGATCTCCTTGGTGTCGGCCGAGACGCCCTGGAAGCCCGCGACGATGACGATGTGACCCTCGTCGAGCGCCGTCGAGATGCGCCCCGGGGTGACGTCGATGATCTTGGCCTTGCCGTGCACCGAGTCGGTGATCACGCCGGCCTGCGAGCCGGTGAACGAGCGAGCGCTGTAGCCGAGGTCGGAGATGGCCATCGCGACGAGCGCCATCGAGATCCGCTCGCCGGCCGTGAGCAGCATGTCCATCTCGCGGGCGGGCGGCAGCGGGCTCACCGCCTCGGCGAGCGAGAGCAGGTCGTCGGTCGTGTCGCCCATCGCGGACACGGCGACCACGACGTCGTTGCCGGCCCGCTTGGCCTCCACGATCCGTCGGGCGACCCGCTTGACCGCGGCAGCGTCGGCGACGGACGAACCGCCGTACTTCTGCACGACAATGCCCACCGGGCTCACTCCTGCATCGATCGGGGATGGTGCTGCTGACTCCCTGATCCTACCGAGGGATGGTGGTCAGTCCCGACCGCTGTCCAGGACCGCCTCGGCGGCCTCGATCTGATCGGTCTCGCTGACGAAGTCGACGTCGAGCCGGTCGTGCGAGACCACCGACAGCAGCGCGTTGAGCGCAGCGCCCGCGAGGTTGCCCCAGGAGGAGACGTAGGAGAACTGCCACCACCACAGCGCCTCGGCGATGTCGCCGCGACGGAAGTGGCGCAGGCCGTTCTCGAGGTCGGTGGCGATGCTCGACAGGTCGTCGGAGAGCTGGCTGGCCACGATGTCGGGCACGTAGGGGTCGAAGACGAAGGCGTAGGTGTCGAGGTCGCCCAGCATCGTGGCCAGGCGCAGGCGCAGCTCGTCGACGTCGGCCTCGGGGCCGACGTCGGGCTGGTGCTCGGTGCTGGGCTGGAAGTCCTGCTGGACGCCGAGACGGGCGCCGGTCAGGAGCACCTGGCTGATCTCGAGGAGCAGCAGCGAGATGGCGCGCGAGCCGTCGGCCTCACGGGCGATCTCACGCAGCGCCAGCAGGAAGCTGGAGACGGAGTCGGCGATCTGCTGGGCGAACTCCTCGGTCTCGGAGTCGACCTTGGGGCCGGCGAAAGGAATC
>NZ_JAXMNS010000360.1:0-3988 GCF_034670285.1 Nocardioides sp.
GTCGGCGCCGGCCGCGGCGCACGCCCGGGCGTGACGCAGGACCGGGACCACACCCGCGGCTCGCCGCGCGGCATCGAGTCGGCTCCGGTCGAGCCGGTGGCTCGGGGCCCGCTCCTCGAGCTGCAGGCTCTCCTGCCGGGCGACGTCGTAGCTTCGACGGCGCGCGGTCTCCTCCCGAGCCACGTCGAGCGCGGCGCGGGCGTCGGCCTCGAGGCGCACCGTGTCGGCGGCGCTCACGCGCGCCTCGTCGCAGGCAATCCTTGCAACGGCGAGGAGCTCGGCAGCCCAGGGCGCGAGGCCGCGATCGTCGGCGATCTCGCGGAGGTCGTGGATGTCCCAGCCCTCGGGGAGCGTCTGTGAGGTGACCTCGCTCGTGCGGGAGACCACGTCAGCGACCCGTTGGTGCGTGGCGACGTCGGCCCGGCTGAGCTCGAGGCGGCGCTCACGCAGCCAACGCTCGACCTCCGCGAAGCGACCGGTGCGGAAGAGCTGCTGCAGCAGCTGGTGACGCTCGTCGGACTTGGCGCGCAGGAAGGTCTGGAAGCGACCCTGGGGGAGCATCGCGACCTGGGTGAACTGCGTGAGGTTCATCCCGACGAGGCGACCCACGAGGTCGCCGGTCTCGTCGAGTCGACTCGACAGCGGGGTCCACGCGCCGTCGCAGAGCTCGGACATGGTCACCGAGGCCTGCTGGGTGGTGAGGCCGGTGCCGCGGCGCTTGGGGCGCTCCCACGACGGGCTCCGCTCGATGCGGAACCGCCGCTCGCCCAAGGTCACCTCCAGGACGACGCGCGGGGCGACGTCGGGGGCTGCCTGGTCGCAGCGCAGCCGCTTCGCGGCGCTCCGGGCTCCCGGCACGTCGCCGTACAGCGCGAAGCACACCGCGTCGAGCACGCTGGTCTTGCCGGCCCCGGTCGGTCCCGAGAGCAGGAACAGCCCTGCTTCGGAGAGCGCGTCGAAGTCGATGCTCGTGCGGGTGGCGAAGGGTCCGAAGGCCTCGATCTCGAGCCGGTGCAGCCTCATTGGGAGCCACCCGAGGAGATGAGCATGTCGCCGCTCTCGCGGCCGGAGTCGTCGGTGTCGCAGCAGGCGTCGATCGCCTGGTCGAGCAGGCGCTCCTCGGCCGGGGTCGGGCCCTGTCCGCGGAGGTCGTTGATGAACGCGCGTGCGACGTCGTGGTCGCGCTGGGTGCGTGAGTCGCCGGCTGACGGCGCGCCGGTGAGGGACCGGGTGGAGGAGAACCCCAGCATCAAGGTGTGCGGGAAGCGGCGGCGCAGCTGGTCCATCGCAGCCGCGGGGCGAACCTCATCGGTGAGGGTCACCTCGACCCAGGCCTCCTCGTGCCGGGTCAGCGTCGGGTCGGCTAGCAGGTGCTCGAGCGTGCCCTGGAGCCGCGCCAGGGGGCGCGGCACCGGCGCCGGCACGAAGGTCGTGCTCAGCGGCGTGCCAGGAGCTCCGAGGTCGACGATCCAGGAGCCCTTGTGGTGCGTCGACTCCGAGAACGAGTAGGCCAGCGGAGACCCGCTGTAGCGCAGGTGGTCGTCGAGGACGTGCGAGCCGTGCAGGTGGCCGAGCGCGACGTAGTCGATGCCGTCGAACAGCGAGGTCGGCACGCGAGACACTCCGCCGACGGTGATGTCGCGCTCGGAGTCGCTGGGTGCGGCACCGGCGACGAAGGCGTGCGCCATCACCAGGGAACGCTGCCCGGGGCGGCCGGCGAGGTCGGCGCGGACCCGACGCATCGCCTCGGTCAGGGCGGCCTCGTGCGAGCGGCGCTCGAGCTGCCAGGGCTCGGCGACGGCGTGCGGGTCGAGGTAGGGGATGCCGTGGATGGCGACCGGACCGTGCGCGTCGTCGAGCACCAGTGGGATGCCGACCCGCGAGGCGTCGGTGCGCAGGTGGATGCCGGCGGCGTCGATGAGCCGGGCCGAGAAGCCGAGGCGCTGGGCGGAGTCGTGGTTGCCGCTGGTGAGCACGACCGTGGCGCGTGAGTGGGCGAGCCGGACCAGCGCGTCGTCAGCGAGCCGTACGGCGTCGACGGGTGGGAGCGCGCGGTCGTAGATGTCGCCGGACACCACCACGAGGTCGATCTCCTCGGCGTCGACGACCTCGAGGAGGTGGTCGATGTAGGTCGCCTGGTGGCTGAGCATGTCTTCGCGGTGGAAGGACCTGCCCAGGTGCCAGTCGGAGGTGTGGAGGATGCGCACGTGGAGCACGCTAGGTGGGGCCACCGACAGTGCGGCGGACCCACGCCGCTCAGGTGTAGCGGACCGTCCGGTCGGGCCCGGTGAAGCCGTGCAGCACCAGGCCGCCCTCACGGGCCAGCGAGACCGCCAGGCTGGTGGGGGCACCGACCGCGACCAGACTGCCGATCCCCGCGGCCAGGGCCTTCTGCACGAGCTCGTAGCCGACCCGCCCGCTGAGCACGAGGCAGGCCTCGGCCACCGGCTCCCCGGCGAGCACGCGGGCGCCGGTGACCTTGTCAACCGCGTTGTGCCGCCCGACGTCCTCACGCACGACGAGCAGGTCACCGCCGGCCGTGGCCAGGGCGGCCGCGTGCACGCCGCCGGTCGAGTCGAAGAGCCGCTGACGCTCACGCAGCGCGTCGGGCAGGCGTCGTACGACGTCGGGGTCGGGGAGCGAGCCCGTCCAGGGCGAGGCCCGGCGCACCAGCGCCTCGCCGACGCTGTCGGTGCCGCACACGCCGCAGGCCGACGACCCGGCCGAGAGTGCCTCGTGCTGGTGGGGGAGTCGGGGCGGAGGTGCGGCCAAGGTCACGGTCACGACGTTGAAGTCCTGCTCGGGCCGCAAGGAGGCATCGGTGCAGTAGGCCACCCCGACGATGCCCTCGCGCGCCGGGGCCAGCCCCTCGTGCACCACCCAGCCCGCCGCGAGCTCGAAGTCGTGACCCGGGGTGCGCATGGTCACCCACACGCGCCGCGCCTCGGCGCCGGGCCACTCGAGCCTCAGCTCGAGCGGTTCCTCGGTGATGAGCCGGTCCTCGCGTCGGCGCACCGACTCGGTCTCGGCGCGCAGCTCGTCGACCCGGACCCGCACGGTGGGTCCGGGACGGCGGGCGCGGGCATCCACGGCCGGGTCAGGCCTTCGGGAAGGCTGCGCGGACGGCGAGCGAGCGCTCGAGGTCGTCGATCTGGTCGACGAGCCGGCGTCGTACGGCGCCGGGCACCGCGCCGTCCTCGAGCAGCGGGCGCACGAGGTCCACCGTGGCGGGCTCGGCGTGGCTGAGGGGGAAGAACGCCTCGGCGACGACTCCCTGCACCCAGCCGCTGTGGATGTCGGCGATGCCGGGCAGCTCGGCGACGTACCGCTCGACGTAGGGAGCGGTGAGGTCCTGCTGGCCGCTGCGCCACATGCCGCGCCCGGCTGCCTCGAGCTCGTAGTTGGCCACGTCGACCTCGCCGGTGAAGCGAGCCCAGGCGAACGCCTTGGCCTCGGCGGTGGGCAGCGAGGCGACCGCACGGCTGTGGGCCACCCGGGTGAACACGGTGGTCTCGTCGGCGAGGGCGTCATCGAGCGCGGAGACGTCGGTGCCACCACCGACGGCGAGCTGCGTCAGCAGGCGCCAGCGGAGGTCGATGTCGAGGTCCACGCCGACGGGGAGGTCCAGCCCGTCGAGCCAGGCCTGGAGGGCGATGTGGTCGTCGCAGGTGCTGACGACCCAGCGGAACGCCGAGAGCTGCAGCTCGGAGCCGGACTCGGTGGCGGCGAGACGCGTGAGGGCTGCCTTCCGGATGCGGTCGAGGGCTCCTGGCGACGCCGCGGGCACGACCTCTCCGAGCACCCAGGGCTTGGTCTGGCGCAGGGTGTCCTCGGTGTTCTCGATCGGCAGGGCGACCTCGAGCAGGTCGACGACGTGGTCGGGGTCGAGGGCTGCGACGGAGTAGCCACTCTTGATGTTGTTCCACACCGCCGCCTGAGCGGTGGCGTCGTCGAGGCGGGGGAGCGACGAGGTCAGTGCACGCATCGT
>NZ_JAXMNS010000361.1:0-3976 GCF_034670285.1 Nocardioides sp.
CCGCGACCGGGCAGCGGTGAGTCGGCGCGAGAACGCGCCGACTCGCGATCAGGTGGGGGTGCCATGATCGGGTGATGGAGACCTACCGCACCCCCGAGGACGCCTTCACCGACATCGACTGGCCCCGCGCCGGCACCGAGACGTCGTACGCCGAGGTCGCTGATCCTGACGGCGGCGACCCGCTGCGGATGGCCTGCGTCGACGTGGTGCCGGAGGGCTGGGCCGCCGGTGGGCCGGTCGTGCTGATGCTGCACGGCGAGCCCACCTGGTCCTACCTCTACCGCCACGTGGTCGACGTCGTGAGCGCCGCCGGCATCCGCTGCGTCGTGCCGGACCTCATCGGCTTCGGTCGCTCCGACAAGCCGCTGGCGACCGCCGACCACTCCTACGCGCGCCACGTCGAGTGGGTGCGCAGCCTGGTCGTCGACCACCTCGACCTCACCGGAGCCACCCTGCTCGGGCAGGACTGGGGCGGTCTCATCGGCCTGCGCCTGGTCGCCGAGCACCCCGACCGGTTCGCCTCCGTCGTCACCGCCAACACCGGCCTGCCGACGGGTGACTTCGACATGCCCGAGATCTGGCACCACTTCCGCAACGCTGTCGAGAAGGCGCCGACCCTCGACGTCGGCCGCTTCGTCGAGTCCGGCTGCGTGCGCGGGCTCGGCGACGCCGACCGGACGGCGTACGACGCGCCGTACCCCGTCGAGGAGGCCAAGGCCGGACCGCGGGTGATGCCGACGCTCGTGCCGACCCGTCCCGACGACCCGGCCACCGAGGCCAACCGTGCCGCGTGGGAGGTGCTGCAGGCCTGGGACAAGCCGTTCCTCACCGCCTTCAGCGACTCCGATCCGATCACCGGGGCGATGGCGCCCATCCTGCGCAAGATGGTCCCCGGCGCGGCCGGCCTCGAGCACCCGACCGTCGAGAACGCCGGTCACTTCCTCCAGGAGGACGACGGCGCCGCGCTCGGGCGGATCGTGGCCGACTTCCTCGCCTGATCCCGGGGCGAGCGCTGGGCGAGCGCTGGGTGAGCCAGGCCGGTCGTCACAGCCCGATCGCCCCGTACGCCGCCGCCAGCACGGGCCCCGTCACCTCGCGCGCACGCGCGGCACCGCGCGCGAACACCTCGGTGACGTGGGCACGGTCGGCGACCACCTCGGCGTACCGCCGCTGCACGGGCTGCAGCTCGGCCACGACCGCGTCGGTGACCGCGCGCTTGAGGGCGCCGTAGGTCGTGAGGCCTTCGGCGCTCCCGCCGCACGCCTCGAGGACGTCGAGCAGGTTCGTCACGCCCGGCTTGGCCTCGCGCTCACGCCGTACGGCGCCGGGGCCGACGTCGCTGTCGGTCACTGCCCGCGCGACCTTGCGTCGTACGACGTCGGGCGGGTCGAGCAGCCGGATGACGCCAGGTCCGTCGACGGCCCCGGACTTGCCCATCTTGCCGGTCGGGTCGGCCAGGTCCATCACCCGCGCTCCGGTCGGTGGTGTGACGATCTCCGGCACGGCGAAGACGGGCCCGTAGGTCGCGTTGAAGCGCTGAGCGAGGTCGCGAGTGAGCTCGACGTGCTGGCGCTGGTCGTCGCCGACGGGCACCTGCTCGGGGCGGTAGAGCAGGATGTCGGCCGCCATCAGGACCGGGTAGGTGAACAGGCTGGCGCGGGTGGAGTCGACGCCGCGTCCCTTCTCCTTGAACTGGATCATCCGGCCCAGCTCGCCGGTCGTCGCGACGCACTCGAGCAGGTAGGCGAGCTGGCTGTGCGTCGGCACGTGGCTCTGCACGAAGAGCGTGGACTCGTCGAGACCGACCGCGATGAGCGTGGCCGCCTGCTCGGCCACCAGGGCCCGCAGCCTGGCGGGGTCGTGGGCGACCGTCAGCGAGTGGAGGTCGGCCAGGCCGTAGAAGCAGTCCGAGTGCTCCTGGGTCGCGGCCATCGGCCGCAGGGCGCCGAGGTAGTTGCCGAGCGTGAGGTGACCGGTGGGCTTGAGCAGCGAGAGTGCGCGCGGGCGGGCGGGGGCGAACGTGAGGGTCATGGGTGTCTCCTGGGATGAGAGCCCACGGGTCCGCGCCGTTCAGGTCCGGCGGAAATGCAGAACGGCCGCCCGTGGGCGGCCGTTTCTGTCGGTGTGCGTCAGCACGTGCAACGAGGTGGTCCGCCGGATCAGGCGGGCCACCACTGCATCGAGGACGTCGTCAGCACGCGTGCATCGTGCCACAGCCCCGATGCGCGCTGCTAGGTCTGCGTCTGGTGACGCCCGGTGTCACCAGGTGCAGAGTCAGGGCGCAGCTGACGGTCACTTTCACCATCGACATCGCACCATCGACATCGCACCATCGACATCGCATCATCGACATCGCCCAGGCTGCGACGGGCCGCCACGGGCCGCCACGGGCCGCCGAGGGTCACGCAGGTCAGCGCCGGATCACGGGGGGAAGTCGGTCGGCGGCTCGAAGAGCACCAGCCACCAGATCCACCCCACCTGGCCGACGACGCCGACCGCCACCCAGAAGGCCGTCCGCCAGCGCCACCAGCGCGAGAGTCGCTCGCGGTGAGCCCCGACGAGCACGATCGCGAGCGGGAAGAGCGGCACGAGGTAGCGCACGATGCTGGTGCCGCCGTCGACGACCGCCAGGAGGTAGACGGCGTACGCCGCCGCCCAGACGCGCAGCCGCACGTCGATGCCGGGCGCGACGCGCGGCACGAGCAGGGCCAGCGACAGCAGGAGCGCGAGCGACATGCTCAGCGCCGGGACGACGGTCTCGGGGGTGCGCTGCTCCACGGCCCACTCGAGGGTGCGCCGCCACGGCTCGATCGGGTTGATCGTGGCCTCACCACGCCAGGCCGTCATGGTGGCCGGGTAGGCGTCGTGTCGCCCGGTGCCGGCCCACGCGGTCGCCGTCCACAGCAGGCCCGACACGCCCGTGCCCCCCAGGGCTGCGGCCATCCCGACTCGCTCTCGGACCGCGATCGGCCGGGCAGCGCGATCGCGCCAGCGCAGCACCAGCGCCACGAGGACGACGAGCAGCAGCGGTAGCGCGATGGGTCGGGTGAGGCCCAGCAGCAGCGCGGTGAGCCCGGTGCCGACCCAGTGGCCGCGCACGAGCAGCAGCAGGAACGCCGTGAGCAGCAGCATGCTGAACGACTCCGTGTAGGCCATCTGCAGCACCGGCGCGGCCGGCAGGGCCGCCCAGACCGCCACGACCGCGAGGGCCGGTCCGTGCCGTGACTCCGCGTCGTACGGCGTCGTCTCGATCAGCAGGGCGGCCATCAGCAACGCTGCGCCGAGACCGGCGAGCAGGGCGAGCAGCGGCGCCACGGTCGCGAAGTCGAGGGTCGTGACCCACGAGACGAGGCGGATCGCGTACGGGAAGAGCGGGTAGAACGCCCACGGGTTCTGCTGCACGCGTCCGTCGGCGCCGACCGGCAGCTCGGCGGGGTAGCCGCCGTCGACGATGCGCTCGTACCACTTGGCGTCCCACGACACCGCCAGGTCGATGTCGTCCTCGGCCGGCCCGGTCACCGCGGGGAACCACACCTGCTCCTGCGCCGCCTGGGCCAGCAGGAGTCCCGACACCAGTCGGAGTCCGAGGTAGACGACCGCGACCTTCACCCACCACGGCCAAGCGGCGATCCGGTCCACGCGCCCAGTCTCGCCTATCGGTCCGAGAGACAGGTCGCGCACTAGGCTCGGGGGATGGCCGACCCCGAAGGCCCCTGCGCGGGACCAGCCACCCTCGTCCACGACTCGAGCCTCACCGACTACGACTTCGGACCCGACCACCCCATGTCGCCGGTCCGGGTGGCGCTGACCGTTGCCCTGGCCACCGACCTCGGCGTGCTCGCCGGCCCCGACCACCCGGACGGGCTGCGGTGTGTGCCGGCGCCGCGGGCGACGCTCGACCAGCTCGCCACCGTGCACGACCCCCGCCTGATCGAGGCCGTGATGGCGGCCGGTGCCGACCCGGGGAGTGGGGGGG